>NZ_JBMNDS010000007.1:0-57922 GCF_052543295.1 Streptomyces sp. SAS_270 | reverse complement strand
CCCCCCCTCCCCCCCCCCCCCCCCCCCCCCCCCCAAAGCAGCCGGGCGCACAGCGCCCGCCGGACGGACCGTCAGGTCTGGTCGGAGCGCAGCCAGTCCCTGCAGTAGTTCAGCTCGGTGCCGCCCTCGAAGGTGGCGACCTCGATACCGACGTCGTACATGCCCGGGGAGTAGCCGGCCGTCGTGGTCAAGGTCAGACTCTCGTCGTACCCGTCGTAGTTGTGGTGCCACGGCCAGGGGGTGAGCACCCCGCCGCCGTCGTTCTTGGCGATCAGACGGATGGCCACGTGGTGGCCGTCCGCCTTGGCGTCGTACACGGACAGGATGACGCCGAGGCTCGTCGCACCGCTGGACCAGCCGTTGATCGTGCCGGCGCCCGACGCCGACGAGGTGTCGCAGTACAGCGTGTACGACGTCGCGGAAGCCGGCGCGGCCGCCATTCCCACGGTAAGTGCGGCCCCCGCGACCGCCACTGCGAGCCCCTGCTTGCTTCTACCCACGTTCCACCCCTGGCCCTGCGGTCGATCAACTCATGCTGTTCGAGAGTTGCTGCAGGAACAGTAGGGACGGCAATGAAGATCGGCAACTGACAACCGGAAGCGCACGTGGTGACGCAGACGCGGCTGATTCGGGCAGCCGAACCCGGCTGACGCCCCGCCCCCTGGACAAGAACTGAGGTTAGGCTAACCTATCTTCGAACTTGTCCGGCGGGCGTTTCGCCCCGTGCCGAAAGCAGTCACACTCATGTCCAACGCCCGTGCCACCCACCTCACCCGTCGCGGCATTCTCGCCGCGGGCGGCGCCCTCGGCCTCGGTGCCGTGCTCGCCGCCTGCGGGGACGACGACGCGAAAAGCGGTGGCTCGGACTCGACGGCGGCCGCGAAGTCCGGTCCCTGGACGTTCAAGGACGACCGCGGCAGGACGGTGAAGCTGGACAAGGTCCCGGCGAACATCGTCGCCTTCACCGGCGTCGCCGCCGCGCTCTTCGACTACGGCGTCTCGGTCAAGGGCGTGTTCGGCCCGACGAAGACCAAGGACGGCAAGGCCGATGTCCAGGCCGGCGACATGGACATCAGCAAGGTGACGATCCTCGGCAACCAGTGGGACCAGTTCAACGTCGAGAAGTACGCCGCCCTCGCGCCCGACGTGCTCCTCAGCACCACCTTCGACTCCAAGGGCACCCTCTGGTACGTCCCCGAGACGTCCAAGGACAAGATCGCCAAGCTCGCCCCGAGCGTCGCCGTCTCCGTCTTCGACCGACAGCTGACCGAGCCGCTGGAGCGCATGTACGCGCTCGCCGGGTCGCTCGGCGCGGACCTGAAGGCCGACAAGGTCGTCCAGGCGAAGAAGAAGTTCGAGGCGGCCGCCGCCCGGCTGCGCAAGGCCGCCAAAGCCCACCCCGACATCAAGGTGATGGCCGGTTCGGCGAGCGCGGAACTCTTCTACGTCTCCGGCTCGAACCTCTCCATCGACCTGGAGTACTTCAAGTCGCTCGGCGTGAACTTCGTCGAGCCCTCGGAGGCGGCCAAGAAGGCCACGGGCGGCTGGTTCGAGTCCCTGAGCTGGGAGAACGTCGACAAGTACAAGGCCGACATCATCATGATGGACGACCGTTCCTCGACCATCCAGCCCGCCGACATCGACAAGGCGACCTGGAAGAAGCTGCCCGCCGTCAAGGCCGGCCAGGTCATCGCGCGCTCCCCCGAGCCGATCCTGTCCTACGACAAGTGCACCCCGCTGCTCGACAACCTCGCCGAGGCCATCGAGAACGCGAAGAAGGTCAGCTGACCCGCAAACCCAGGAGCACTCATGACGACGGCCGTAGCCGCCCCGTTCCGTTTCTTCTCCCTCCAGGTCTCAGGGACGAGGCGGCTCGGCCCGTCTCTGCTCCGGGTCACCTTCACGGGCCCCGACCTGCACGCCTTCCACTCCGACGGGCGCGACCAGAGCCTGTCCCTCTTCCTGCCGCACCCGGGCCAGTCCGAGCCCGCCGTCCCGGTCGAACTCGGCGACGGCTGGTGGCAGGCCTGGCGCGAACTCCCGGACGACGTACGGGCGGTGATGCGCTCGTACACGCTGCGCTCGCTCCGGCGCGACGCCCAGGGCAGCACCACGGAGATCGACATCGACTTCGTGCTGCACGGCATCGAGCCCGGTGCCGGCACCCCGGCGGGCCCCGCCTCCCGGTGGGCCTCCCGGGCCGCCGCCGGTGACCGCGTCCTGCTGCTCGGCCCGGCCGTCGCCGACAACCGCGCGATCCGCTTCCGTCCGCCCGAGGACACCGATCTGGTGGTCGTCTGGGCCGACGGGACCGCCCTGCCCGCCGCCTCGGCGATTCTCGAATCCCTGCCGGAGGGACTCCGCGTCCAGGCGTGGTTCGAGGTCCACGACGCCGGGGACATCCAGGATCTGGTGACCTCGGCCGACGCCGAGATCACCTGGCTCGTACGGGACGAGCACCACGTCGAGGGGTCCCCCATGGCCCTCGACACCGTGCGAGCCACCCCTCTCCCCGCCGCCGAGCGGCCGTACGCCTGGATCGCGGGCGAGTCGGCCTGCGTGAAGGAGCTGCGGCGCCATCTCGTGCGCGAGCGCGGGATCGACCGCAGGCGGGTCACCTTCGTGGGCTACTGGCGGCAGGGGCTGACGGAGGAGCAGCTGCGCGAGCAGGAGTAACTGCGCCCGGAGTGACGGCCGTCACGGGAGAGGCAGGGTTTCGCGGACATTAAGTCAGGTTAGGCTTACCTAAGTTGAAGCCGCGGAACTTCTCCCCTCTCCCGTCCCGCTCGGACTGTCCCCACCGGAGGACCCCCACATGCGCTCGCACCTGCTCAATGACACGACCGCGGAGCACTACCGCCGCTCCGTGACCGAAGGAGTCGAGCGGGTGGCGGCCAAACTCGCCACCACCGACCGTCCGTTCACCGGTGTCACGGTCGACGCCCTCGCCCCCCGCATCGAGCGGATCGACCTCGACAAGCCGCTGCACGACACCACGGCGGTCCTCGACGAGCTGGAGGAGGTCTACCTCCGGGACGCGGTCTACTTCCACCACCCGCGCTACCTCGCCCACCTCAACTGCCCGGTCGTCATCCCGGCGGTGCTCGGCGAGGCAGTCCTGTCCGCCGTCAACTCCTCCCTGGACACCTGGGACCAGTCGGCCGGCGGCACCCTCATCGAGCGCAGGCTCATCGACTGGACCAACGAGCGCATCGGCCTCGGCCCCGCCGCCGACGGCGTGTTCACCAGCGGCGGCTCGCAGTCCAACCTCCAGGCACTGCTGCTGGCCCGCGAGGAGGCGAAGGCCGAGACCTTCGCCGACCTGCGGATCTTCGCCTCCGAGGTCAGCCACTTCAGCGTGAAGAAGTCCGCCAAACTCCTCGGCCTGAGCGCCGATTCGGTGGTCACGATCCCCGTCGACCACGAGAAGCGGATGCAGACCGTCGCCCTCGCGCACGCACTGGACCGCTGCAAGCGCGACGGCCTCATCCCCATGGCCGTCGTCGCCACCGCCGGCACCACCGACTTCGGCTCCATCGACCCCCTGCCCGAAATCGCCGAACTGTGCGCCCAGTTCGGCACCTGGATGCACGTCGACGCGGCCTACGGCTGCGGACTGCTCACCTCGCTGAAGCACCGGGACCGCATCGACGGCATCGAGCGCGCCGACTCGGTCACCGTCGACTACCACAAGTCCTTCTTCCAGCCCGTGAGTTCGTCCGCCGTACTGGTACGGGACGCCTCCACGCTGCGGCACGCGACCTACCACGCCGAGTACCTGAACCCGCGCCGCATGGTCCAGGAGCGCATCCCCAACCAGGTCGACAAGTCCCTGCAGACCACCCGCCGCTTCGACGCCCTCAAGCTGTGGATGACGCTGCGCGTGATGGGCGCCGACGGCATCGGCGAACTGTTCGACGAGGTCTGCGAGTTGGCGGCCGACGGCTGGCGGCTGCTGGCCGCCGACCCGCGCTACGACGTCGTCGTTCAGCCCTCCCTGTCCACCCTCGTCTTCCGCTACATCCCCGCCGCCGTCACCGACCCCGCGGAGATCGACCGGGCCAACCTGTACGCCCGCAAGGCCCTGTTCGCCTCCGGTGACGCGGTCGTCGCGGGCACCAAGGTCGGCGGCCGCCACTACCTGAAGTTCACCCTGCTCAACCCCGAGACCACGACGGACGACATCACCGCCGTACTCGATCTGATCGCCGGCCACGCCGAGCAGTACCTGGGAGAGTCCCTTGACCGCGCTTCCTGAACCCACCCGCGTGCACGACTTCGTCGGGATCGGGCTCGGCCCCTTCAACCTCGGCCTCGCCTGTCTCACCGAGCCGATCGTCGAACTCGACGGCGTCTTCCTGGAATCCAAGCCCGACTTCGAGTGGCACTCCGGAATGTTCCTGGAGGGCGCCCACCTCCAGACCCCCTTCATGTCGGACCTGGTGACCCTCGCCGACCCGACCTCCCCGTACTCCTTCCTCAACTACCTCAAGGAATCGGGCCGGCTGTACGCGTTCTACATCCGCGAGAACTTCTACCCGCTCCGCGTCGAGTACGACGACTACTGCCGCTGGGCCGCGTCGCAGCTGAGCAGCATCCGCTTCAACACCACGGTGCACGAGGTCACTTACGACGACGGGGTGTACGTCGTACGGACGCAGGCCGGTGACACCTACCGCGCCCGCCACCTGGTCCTCGGCACGGGCACGCCTGCGCACATCCCCGAGGCCTGCGCGGGTCTCGGCGGCGACTTCATCCACAACTCCCGGTACATGCAGCACAAAGCGGAGTTGCAGGCCAAGGAGTCGATCACGCTGGTCGGCAGCGGGCAGTCGGCCGCCGAGATCTACTACGACCTGCTCAGCGAGATCGACGTCCACGGCTACCGGCTGAACTGGGTCACCCGCTCCCCGCGCTTCTTCCCGCTCGAGTACACCAAGCTCACGCTGGAGATGACCTCCCCGGAGTACATCGACTACTTCCACGCGCTGCCGGAAAGGACCCGCTACCGCCTGCAGACCGAGCAGAAGGGCCTGTTCAAGGGCATCGACGGCGAGCTGATCAACGCGATCTTCGACCTGCTCTACCAGAAGAACATCGGCGGCCCGGTCCCCACCCGCCTGCTCACCAACTCCGCACTGTCCGGCGCGACCTACGAGAACGGCGCGTACACCCTGGCCCTGCGCCAGGAGGAGCAGGAGAAGGACTACGAGCTGCGCTCCGAGGGCCTGATCCTCGCCACCGGCTACAAGTACGCCGAGCCGGAGTTCCTGAAGCCGGTGCGCGACCGGCTCCGCTACGACGCGCGGGGCAACTTCGACGTGGCCCGCAACTACGCCGTCGACACCACGGGCCGCGGGATCTTCCTGCAGAACGCCGGCGTGCACACCCACTCGATCACATCGCCGGACCTCGGCATGGGCGCGTACCGCAACGCGTACATCATCCGCGAGCTGCTCGGCACCGAGTACTACCCCGTCGAGAAGACCATCGCGTTCCAGGAGTTCGCCGTATGAGCACCACCGACGCCAGGACAGCCGCCCTCACGGTCCGGCCCCTCGACCCCTTCAAGGACGCCGAGCTGCTGCACGGCTGGGTGACGCACCCCAAGGCCGCGTTCTGGATGATGCAGGACGCCAGGCTGGAGGACGTCGAGCGCGCGTACATGGAGATCGCGGCCGACGAGCACCACCACGCGCTCCTGGGACTGCACGAGGGCGAACCGGCCTTCCTGATGGAGAAGTACGATCCGGCGCACCGCGAACTGGTCGGCCTCTACGAGCCCGAGCCCGGCGACGTCGGCATGCACTTCCTGGTCGCGCCCACGGACACGCCCGTGCACGGTTTCACCAGGGCCGTGATCACCGCCGTGATGGCCCACCTGTTCGAGGACCCGGCGACCTCCCGTGTCGTGGTCGAGCCCGACGTGGGCAACAAGGCCGTGCACGCCCTCAACGAAGCGGTCGGGTTCGTGCCCGAGCGGGAGATCCGCAAGCCGGAGAAGCAGGCCCTGCTGAGCTTCTGCACGCGGGAGCAGTTCGCGAAGGCGGTGGCCGCATGACCCTCGCCGACGCCGTGGCCCACCTCTCCCCCGAGCGCTGGGAGCGGGCCAACCGTCTTCTCGTCCGCAAGGCGCTCGCCGAGTTCGCGCACGAGCGGCTGATCACGCCGGAGGCGACCGGGGACGACCAGTACGTCGTACGCAGCGACGACGGGCTCACCCGCTACCGCTTCACCGCGACCGTCCGCTCCCTCGACCACTGGCAGGTCGACGCCGAGTCGATCACCCGCCACCGCGACGGCGCCGAACTCCCCCTCGCCGCACTGGACTTCCTCATCGAGCTGAAGAAGTCGCTCGGCCTGAGCGACGAGGTGCTGCCCGTCTACCTGGAGGAGATCTCCTCCACCCTCTCGGGCACCTGCTTCAAGCTCACCAAGCCGCAGATCCCGGTCGGCGAGCTGGTCCGATCGGACTTCCAGGCCATCGAGACCGGCATGACCGAGGGCCACCCCTGCTTCGTCGCCAACAACGGCCGCCTCGGCTTCGGTGTGCACGAGTACCTCTCGTACGCCCCCGAGACGGCGAGCCCCCTCCGCCTGGTGTGGCTGGCCGCGCACCGCTCGCGGGCCGCCTTCACGGCGGGTGTGGGCATCGAGTACGAGTCGTTCCTGCGGGAGGAACTGGGCGAGGCGACGCTGAACCGCTTCGCCGGCACGTTGCGCGACCAGGGCCTGGACCCCGACGACTACCTCCTCATACCCGTCCACCCCTGGCAGTGGTGGAACAAACTCTCCGTGACCTTCGCGGCCGAGGTCGCCCAGCGGCATCTCGTCTGCCTCGGCGAGGGCGACGACGAGTACCTGGCCCAGCAGTCGATCCGGACCTTCTTCAACAAGAGCGCCCCGGAGAAGCACTACGTGAAGACGGCACTGTCCGTCCTCAACATGGGCTTCATGCGCGGACTTTCCGCCGCGTACATGGAGGCGACCCCGGCGATCAACGACTGGCTGGCCCAACTGGTCGAGAACGACCCGGTGTTGAAGTCGACCGGCCTGTCGATCATCCGCGAGCGCGCCGCCGTGGGCTACCGCCACCTGGAGTACGAGGCCGCCACCGACCGCTACTCTCCGTACCGCAAAATGCTCGCCGCCCTGTGGCGCGAGAGCCCGGTCCCCTCGCTCCAGGAGGGCGAGAGCCTGGCGACCATGGCCTCCCTCGTCCATGTCGACCACGAAGGTGCCTCGTTCGCGGGCGCGCTGATCGAGCGGTCGGGGCTGACGCCGGTGCAGTGGCTGCGCCGCTATCTGCGCGCCTACCTCACCCCGCTGCTGCACAGCTTCTACGCCTACGACCTGGTCTACATGCCGCACGGCGAGAACGTCATCCTCGTCCTGAAGGACGGCGCCGTACAGCGCGCGATCTACAAGGACATCGCCGAGGAGATCGCCGTCATGGACGTGGACGCGGTACTGCCGCCCGCGGTCGAGCGGATCCGCGTCGAGGTGCCCGAGGACAAGAAGCTCCTGTCCCTCTTCACGGACGTCTTCGACTGCTTCTTCCGCTTCCTCGCCGCGAACCTGGCCACCGAGGGCATCCTCGGCGAGGACGACTTCTGGCGGACGGTCGCCGAGTGCGTGCACGCGTACCAGGAGTCGACGCCCGAACTCGCCGACAAGTTCCGGCAGTACGACATGTTCGCCCCGGAGTTCGCGCTGTCCTGCCTCAACCGGCTGCAGCTGCGCAACAACAGGCAGATGGTGGACCTCGCCGACCCCTCCGGCGCGCTCCAGCTCGTCGGCAGCCTGAAGAACCCGATCGCGGGGCTCTGAAGGGCAGGAGACCGGGTGGGGCTCAGGAGACGGTCCTCCTGAGCCCCGCCTGTTCGTTGCCGTGACTAGCCCGCGGGCCAGGGGACCTGCGGCGACCTGTAGTAGCCGATGCCCAGCGCGTCCCACCGCGGGCCCTGCGCCGCGAGCCGCACCTTGTAGGTGTCCCAGTCATGCGTCGACGCGGGCGACCAGCCGAGTTCGGCGGCGCCCGGCAGCCGCGGGAACGCCATGTAGTCGATGTGGGCGGAGTTCAGGATCGTCTCGGTCCACAGCGGCGCCTCGACACCCCTGATGGCCGAACTGGGGGCACCGGGAAGGTAGTTGCCGGGATCCCAGTCGTAGGACCGCCGCACCTCCACCAGCCCGGCCCAGTCCTGCCCGAGCGGCGTGTCCGCGGTGTACTTCATGTCGAGGTAGAGCCGGTCCGCGGGCGACAGCACGAGCCCCGTCCCGTTCTGCGCGGCCTTCGCGACCTGCGCCTTCTCCTCGGCACTGGTGTCGTCGAGCCCCCAGTACTGCGCGATCGCCCCCTTCACCGGAGTGGCCCCGGTCAGCTGGTGCCAACCCATCACCGTCTTGCCGTACTTGGCGACGACGGGCTGCACCCGGTCCATGAACTTCACGTAGTCGGCGTGGCTCGTGGAGTGCGCCTCGTCCCCTCCGATGTGGAGGTAGCGGCCCGGGGTGATCGCGGCCAGTTCGCGGATCACGTCGTCCACGAAGTCGTACGTGACCGCCTTGTTCACGCACAGCGAGCTGAAGCCGACGTCGGTGCCGGTGTAGAGCGGCGGC
Source organism: Streptomyces sp. SAS_270 (assembly GCF_052543295.1). NCBI lineage: Bacteria > Bacillati > Actinomycetota > Actinomycetes > Kitasatosporales > Streptomycetaceae > Streptomyces > Streptomyces sp. SAS_270. The sequence continues at coordinate 49,300 of NZ_JBMNDS010000007.1, read as the reverse complement.
GCGATCCCGTCGCAGTTCAGCTGTGCGTACGAGGAGAGCGCCGCGTTGGTGTGGCCCGGCATGTCGATCTCCGGGACGACCTCCAGATAGCGCGAGGCCGCGTACCGGACGATCTCCTTGTAGTCGGCCTTCGTGTAGAAGCCGCCCGGTCCGCCGCCGACCTGCGTGGAACCGCCGTGGGTGGCCAGCCGCGGCCAGGAGGCGATCGCGATGCGCCAGCCCTGGTCGTCGGAGAGGTGCAGATGCAGCTTGTTGACCTTGTAGAGCGCCAACTCGTCGATGTAGCGCTTCACTTGGCCGACGGTGAAGAAGTGACGGGAGACGTCGAGCATCGCGCCCCGGTAGCCGTAGCGCGGGCTGTCCTTGATGGTGCCGCCCGCGACCGTCCAGGGGCCGGGCTGCACCGACTTCCGCTCGACCGCGGCCGGCAGCAGCTGCCGCAGGGTCTGCACGCCGTGGAAGAGGCCGGCACTCTCGCGGGCCGTGATCGTCACGCCGGACCTGCCGCTGTCGAGGCGGTAGCCCTCGGCGCCCAGGGCACCGCCGCCCAGCCGGAGCCGGATGCCTCCGTCGCCGCGCGAGGTGACCGGAATCCGGTAGCCGGTGGAGGGCCGCAGGATGTCCGCGAGGTACTCGCCGACCCGGCGGGCCTCGGGCGAGCCGTCCACCCGGATGTGCGTCCCGCCGGTGATCCGGTACGGGGACCCGCCCGCGTCGACCGAGGCGGGGGCCGGGACGACCTGCCCGAACGGGGTGGCGCTCCGGGCCGGGGCGGCGGGGGCCGCGCCGACGACGGAGAGACCGGCGGCCGCCACGAGCAGCAGCGTGCCGAGAAGACGGGGCGTTCTGTGGTGCTGTCTCACATGCGCTCCCTTCAAGTACCCCTGGGGCCTCCCTGACTGACGCCCCGATGGGTATAGACCACTCTCCCGTACCGCGGGTGGAACAATCCCCGTCATGGCGGAAATCATCCAGAAGGACGGAACGTGGGCCTTCGACGGGGACGCCCTGCGGCTCACTCCCGGGCGCGACAAGAACGTGAGCCTGCTCCGCAAGACCCTGGGTGAACTGACCGTCCCGCTCGGCGCGTTGGCGGGCGTCTCCTTCGAGCAGGGCAAGAAGTCGGGGCGGCTGAGACTACGGCTGCGCGACGGCGCCGACCCGCTGCTCCAGGCGACCGGCGGCAAGCTCGCGGAGCCCCACGATCCCTACCAGCTGACCGTCGAGGCCGAACGCTACGGCGTGGCCGAGTACTTCGTGGACGAGGTCCGGGGCGCGCTGCTGCTCGACCAGGTGCCGGCCGATCCCGTCGACGCGTATCTGCTGCCCGGCCCCTCCGTGCCGCTGGCCGCCTCCGCCGGGGACGGCACGGCGAGCTTCGACGGGGAGCATGTGCGGCTGGAGTGGAACTGGAAGACGGAGGACGCCAAGGCCGCCGCCGGGGCCCGTTCGCTGGCCCTCACCGACGTCACCGGCGTCGAGTGGCATCCCGCGGCCGGCCTGGAGAACGGGTACCTGCGCTTCACCGTGCGCGGCGCGGAGACCAAGGCGCCGCCGAAGTACGACCCCAACTCCGTGGAGCTGTGGGGCTTCAAGAAGGACCCGCTGATGGCGCTGGTCGCCGCCGCGGTGCAGGCCCGGCTCCCCCATCCGGCGGCGCGGCCCGCGGACGACGTACGCCCGGACCTGCCCGCCGGCGTACGCCGGGAGAAGGCGCTCGTGCCCGCACAGCAGCCCGCGCCCGCCGAGGACGACCACGACGCGCTGCTGCGCCGGCTGCGCGAGCTCGGTGAGCTGCGCAGCTCGGGTGTCCTGACGGACGAGGAGTTCACGCTCGCCAAGCAGGCGGTCCTCAAACGCATGTGAGAACCGCCTGCGTGACGTGGAGACCGTGTGCCCTGCCTTCGGGGCACACCCGCGGTCACTTCGCCCGGCGCGCCACCGTGAAGTGGTCGATCCGGTCACCGGTCTCGGCGATGCCCTGGACCTTCAGCGTGGTGTAGCGGCCCTTCGAGGCGGGCGTGACGTCCACGCGCAGGAAGGAGTAGTTGAGGTAGCGCACCCGGGACCAGGTGACGGTCTCGTTCTGCTTGGCGCCGTCCTTGAGGCAGATGAACGAGGACACGGAGTCGACCTCGTTCTCGTGTCCCTCGTAGGAGTCCGGGGCGGTGAAGGCGTACAGACTGCGGCCCGCCGCACCGGCCGTCACGTACACGACGCCCTCGGTCTCGGGGTAGGCGGTGCCGCCGATCGGGAGCTTCTTGGTGACCGCGTTGCCCTTGATGACGTCGGTGCGCTCGTACTGGTGGTTGTGGCCGTTGATGACCAGGTCGACCTGGTACTTGTCGAACAGCGGCACCCACTCCTGGCGCACGCCCCCCTCCGAGGCGTGCGCGGTGGAGGTGCAGTACGCGCAGTGGTGGAAGAACACGATGACGAAGTCGATGTCCTTCGCGGCCCGGAACTTCTTCAGCTGGCCCTCGAACCACGTGGTCTGGGTGCCGCCGGAGATACCGAGGTTGGCCGGGATCTCGAAGGAGATGTCGTTGGGGTCCAGCGAGATGATCGCCGTGTTGCCGTAGACGAAGGAGTAGACGCCCGGCAGGTTCTTCGCGTCCGGGCCGTTGTCCGGGAGGTTCCAGCGGGCTTCCTCGCCGCCGTAGCCGTTGGGCGAGTACCAGGCCTCCATGTCGTGGTTGCCGTACGAGACCATCCACGGGATCTGCTTGGCGACCGACTCGGTCTGGTACAGGAACTGGTCCCAGGTGCGCGAGTCGAAGCCGGTGTCGGTGCTCTTGCCCTGGCCGGCCGGGTCGCCGTAGGCGATGTCGCCGGCGTGCAGGTGGAAGCTGGGGTTCTGGCCCAGGATCAGGCTGTCGTTGGCCAGGGCGTGGTAGCTGACGCCCTGGTCGCCGAAGGCCGTGAAGGTGAACGGCGCCTTGTGGGCGGGGGCGGTGGTGAAGGTGCCCAGGGTGCCCAGCAGGTGCGCCTCGGCCGGGTCGAAGCCCTGGTGGCCGACGCCGTAGTAGTACGTCCTGCCGGGGCGCAGGTGGGTGAGCTCGGCGTGCAGGTAGTACTGCGTGTGGTCGCCGCTCGCACCGACGCCGGCCGGGGTGTAGAGGGTGCGGACCTCGGCCTCGATCTTGCGGGAGAGGTCCCAGGGGTGGGCGCCGATGCGGATGTACGGCTTCTTGACGGCGACCGGGACCTGCCAGGAGACCGTCATCTCCGTGCGCGGGTCGTTGCCGTAGGCGAGGTGGCGGCCGAAGGGGGCGACGAGCGCGCCGTCGACCTTCTCGGGGCTCGCGGCCGTGCGCTGCGTCGGAACGGCGGCCTGTGCGGTGGCGCCCGGTACGAAGGTGCCGCCGACGACGGCGCCCACCGTGACGGCGCCGCCTCTGATCATGTTGCGTCGCGAGAATCTCGACCGCAGGTACTCGTGCTGCTCGGCCATGCCCATGCGCTCGGCGAGCTCGTCCGGTACTCCCATACGAGGTATGTCCATGGCTGGAAAAGTTCCTCCGCGCAGACGACACGGCGCAAGACACAGGATGGACAGCTGTCAAACAGGCCCCCATAAGAGATTCAACAGTCACCTGCCCGATATCGGGCAGGTTTCTTGCGAATCAGGCTTCGGTACCCCAGGATCAACGGGTGCACGACGAACTGGTTGATCATCTGACGCGGTCCACGGCCCTCAATCGGGGCGAGGCGCTGCGGGTGATCCAGGACGTGCTCGCCTACTTCGACGAGACGACCGAGGAGTACGTCCGTCGCCGCCATCGCGAGCTCCAGGGCCAGGGCCTGGTGAACGCGACGATCTTCGAACGGATCGAGGCGGACCTGAAATATCGCGCGGTCGCGCCGCCGGAGCTCACGCTCAGGCAGCTGCGCCGCATGGTCTACGGCTGAGGAATACATCTATATGTGCGGAATCGTCGGATACATCGGCAGGCGTGACGTGGCGCCGCTGCTGCTCGAAGGACTGCAGCGGCTGGAGTACCGCGGCTACGACTCCGCGGGCATCGTCGTCACGACCCCGAAGTCGGCCGGTCTGAAGATGGTCAAGGCCAAGGGCCGGGTCCGCGACCTGGAGGCCAAGGTCCCCGCGCGCTTCAAGGGCACCACCGGCATCGCCCACACCCGCTGGGCCACCCACGGCGCCCCGTCCGACGTGAACGCGCACCCTCACATGTCGACCGACCAGAAGGTCGCCGTCGTCCACAACGGCATCATCGACAACGCCTCCGACCTGCGCAAGAAGCTCGAAGCGGACGGCATCGAGTTCCTCTCCGAGACGGACACCGAGGTCCTCACCCACCTCATCGCCCGCTCCCAGCAGGAGAAGCTGGAGGACAAGGTCCGCGAGGCGCTGCGCGTCATCGAGGGCACCTACGGCATCGCGGTCCTGCACGCGGACTTCCCCGACCGCATCGTGGTGGCGCGAAACGGCTCCCCGGTCGTCCTGGGCATCGGCGAGAAGGAGATGTTCGTCGCCTCGGACATCGCCGCCCTGGTCACCCACACGCGGCAGATAGTGACTCTCGACGACGGCGAGATGGCCACCCTCAAGGCCGACGACTTCCGTACGTACACCACCGAGGGCACCCGGACGACGTCCGAGCCGACCACCGTGGAGTGGGAGGCGGCCTCCTACGACATGGGCGGCCACGACACGTACATGCACAAGGAGATCCACGAGCAGGCCGACGCCGTGGACCGCGTGCTGCGCGGCCGCATCGACGACCGGTTCTCGACGGTCCACCTGGGCGGCCTGAACCTGGACGCCCGCGAGGCGCGCCAGATCCGCCGCGTGAAGATCCTCGGCTGCGGCACCTCGTACCACGCGGGCATGATCGGCGCCCAGATGATCGAGGAGCTGGCCCGCATCCCCGCGGACGCCGAGCCGGCCTCCGAGTTCCGCTACCGCAACGCCGTGGTCGACCCCGACACGCTGTACGTCGCGGTGTCCCAGTCCGGTGAGACCTACGACGTCCTCGCGGCCGTCCAGGAGCTGAAGCGCAAGGGCGCGCGGGTGCTCGGCGTGGTGAACGTCGTCGGCTCGGCGATCGCCCGCGAGGCGGACGGCGGCATGTACGTGCACGCCGGCCCCGAGGTCTGCGTCGTCTCCACCAAGTGCTTCACCAACACCACGGTCGCCTTCGCGCTGCTCGCGCTGCACCTGGGCCGCACCCGCGACCTGTCGGTGCGCGACGGCAAGCGGATCATCGAGGGCCTGCGCCGGCTGCCCGCGCAGATCACCGAGATCCTGGAGCAGGAGGAGGAGATCAAGAAGCTGGCCGCGCAGTACGCCGAGGCCCGCTCGATGCTCTTCATCGGCCGCGTCCGGGGCTACCCGGTGGCCCGTGAGGCCTCCCTGAAGCTGAAGGAGGTCTCGTACATCCACGCCGAGGCCTACCCGGCCTCCGAGCTGAAGCACGGCCCGCTGGCCCTCATCGAGCCCGCCCTGCCGACCGTCGCCATCGTCCCGGACGACGACCTGCTGGAGAAGAACCGCGCGGCCCTGGAGGAGATCAAGGCCCGCAGCGGCCGGATCCTCGCCGTCGCGCACCAGGAGCAGGAGAAGGCCGACCAGACCATCGTCGTCCCGAAGAACGAGGACGAGCTCGACCCGATCCTCATGGGCATCCCGCTCCAACTCCTCGCCTACCACACGGCGTTGGCCCTGGGCCGGGACATCGACAAGCCCCGCAACCTCGCGAAGTCGGTGACAGTGGAGTAAGTCCGGCCGTACGGGGAGCAGTTGCCCTCACCCGCACGTGAACGATCCCCTGCGTGTGCCACCCGCGCGCAGGGGATCGTTCTTTTCAGGGCCGGGGTCGCCCATTACCTCGGCCCGCGCCTGCCTCAGCCGGTGGCCGTCACCCCCCGGCCGGCGGCGCGTCGCGGAAGGGCCGTGGGCCAGTGGGCCAGGGCCGCCGTCGCCGCGTACCAGGCCACCGCGCCGGCCGCCACGGCGAACCAGCCGCCGACCTTCGCCAGGCCGTCGTTGTCCGCGAAGCGCCCGATGGCGAGGAGCAGCAGCGAGACGAAGAGCAGACCGTAGGTGCCCTGGCCGAGCAGGTCGCCGCCGGCGAGCGTGAGCGAGAGCGCCACGAGGGCGAACAGCAGCAGGAAGAGTCCCGCCGCGTTGTCGGAGATCTGGTTTCCGGCGGAGACCGCCCAGGTGAACCACAGGGCGCCGAGCGCCGAGAAGGCCGTACCGGTGGCCGTGTCGCGGTCGCGGAAGGCGAGCAGGCCGGCGACGAACAGTGCGACGCCGCCTACGTAGTGGGCCAGTGATACGGCGTCCGCCGCCGTCACGCCGTCGATCATGTCGGTGTACCCGAGGCCGAAGGCCAACAGGGTGATTCCGAGCGCGAGTCGGCCGACGATCGTGGTGGTGCTTCCCGCGGAGACGTCATTGTCCACGGCGGGCTCCCTTCGTGCTTGTGCGCTTGTGCGTGATCCCTATATGCCCTTCACAAGCGCACAAACACTCCCTACGCGCGAGTAGATTTATGCTGCGCCAAAGGGAGTTGCCCCTGCCCACGGCTCATCTCACCTGGGACAACGGGGGGTTACGGAATGACAACGCCGGATGCCCGCGCGCGTCGGTCGACGCAGGCGCGGGTCAGGGGATGACGATCACCGGGCGCTTGGCGCGCTTGGCGAGCCGCCCGGCGACCGAGCCGAAGATGCGTCCGACGATGCCGTGCGTGGAGCCCACGACGATCGCGTCCGCCTCGTACTCCCGCCCCACCTCTTCGAGTTCGTGGCAGATGTCCCCGCCGCGCTCGACGAGAATCCACGGCACCTCGGCGAGATACTCCGCGCAGGCGAGTTCGAGGCCGAGCACCTCGGTGCGATGGTCGGGTACGTCGACGAAGACCGGGGGCTCGCAGCCCGCCCACACCGTGGTGGGCAGCCGGTTGGCGACGTGCACGATGATCAGGCCCGAGCCGGAGCGATGGGCCATGCCGATCGCGTACGCGAGGGCACGCTCACTGGACGTCGAACCGTCGAAACCGACGACGACGCCGTGCTTGAAGGCGGGATCGCAGGACTGGCGGAGTTCTTCCGCCGGCAGGGCCTCGGGCGCCGTGTGATCGGCGAGCGGGCGCTTGCGGTTCGCGGGATCGTGGAATTCGTGACCGGCCATGGGTATCTCGGCGTTTGGATCCTCTGGTGGGACGGCAAGGTGCGGCAGAGCAGTGTCCGGGAATCATCTTCCCAACCCCATACCCCCAAGGGTACGGCGGCACGCCTCCTCTGCCCAGATCCCGCGCGCCTTGTGCGGCGTTCCCCGGAGCATGCATGAGAGGCGCCCGTAACGCAATGGTTGCTGCCCCGTACAGGTGGTTTGCGCAGGCTTCACCCGGGATCCCTTGCGGTGCGGGGCCACCGGGCAGTGACCGGCCGGTCGAACACGCGTTGAAGGGGATGAGCCATCGCCGTGAGGAGCACCAGGGAGCCCACCATGCCCGGACCCGAGACCGTGACCCACCGACCCGAGACCCACCACTCCCGCGGACCGCACTCCGGCGGAGGACACCCCGGCAACCCCGGCAACCCCGGGCCCCCCGGGCATCCGACGGCGCCCGCCGCGCCGGACACGGCGAGCGACGTGGTGCGCTGGGCGGCCTTCAGCTGCGTCCTGGTCCCGGTGGTCCTCGTCTGGTACGGCACCTCGCTCGCCGGGGCGGCCGGTACGGCACTGGGCCTGGCGGCCGTGACCGGAGCCTGCCGGGTACTGCTGCGACAGTCCGAGCGGGGCGCGGCGCAGCTGCTGGCCGAGGAGCACTCCCCCCATCGCGGACGGCACGGCAGGAGTGGCGCGGGAGCCCACAGAGGCGGGCGTCATTCTGGGGGAAACAAGCCGGTCGACTGACCGGTTTGCGCGCACGCCCCCGACTCTTTTCAGCCAACTTCGGCCTACCGTGCATCTCTTGGTCGAACGACCCCGCAACCCGCGTTCGACCTGCACTGTAAGGACCTCGGCGGGCGCGCACACCCTATGTGGATTGGCCACTGACACGAGGCGCACTTCCCTGCACGGCCCACGAGTGCAACGCTTCGTGATCGAATGCTTCACGCCAAGTTGCCATGTCGACAATGTGCCGTGTGGCGAACTGGTCACGCCGGCACCACGGGACACAGTAGATTCGATCATGCTGTCTTACGGCGGGGGACTCGTGCAGGACCGAGGGGAAACGTGCAGGAGCGACACAACCGAGGAGCCGCGACCACCGAGGGGGGCTTAGCAGTATGAGCCACGACTCCACTGCCGCGCCGGAAGCCGCGGCCCGGAAACTTTCCGGGCGACGCCGCAAGGAGATCGTCGCGGTGCTGCTGTTCAGCGGCGGCCCCATCTTCGAGAGTTCCATACCACTGTCGGTGTTCGGGATTGACCGCCAGGACGCCGGCGTGCCGCGCTACCGACTGCTGGTGTCCGCAGGCGAGGAAGGCCCGCTGCGGACCACAGGGGGCCTCGAACTCACCGCGCCACATGGCCTGGAGGCGATCTCGCGGGCAGGCACGGTGGTCGTGCCCGCCTGGCGGTCGATCACCTCGCCGCCACCGGAGGAAGCGCTCGACGCGCTGCGCCGCGCACACGAGGAGGGCGCCCGCATAGTCGGGCTGTGCACCGGCGCCTTCGTCCTCGCCGCGGCGGGCCTGCTGGACGGCCGACCCGCGACCACACACTGGATGTACGCACCGACGCTGGCCAAGCGCTATCCGTCGGTGCACGTCGATCCGCGCGAACTGTTCGTCGACGACGGTGACGTCCTCACCTCGGCGGGCACGGCGGCCGGAATCGATCTGTGCCTGCACATCGTGCGCACGGACCACGGAAACGAGGCGGCGGGCGCACTGGCCCGCAGGCTGGTGGTCCCCCCGCGCCGCAGTGGCGGCCAGGAGCGCTACCTCGACAGGTCTTTACCGGAGGAGATCGGCGCCGACCCGCTCGCGGAGGTCGTCGCCTGGGCGCTGGAGCACCTCCACGAGCAGTTCGACGTGGAGACGCTCGCCGCGCGTGCGTACATGAGCCGTCGGACGTTCGACCGCCGGTTCCGGTCGCTCACCGGGAGCGCTCCCCTGCAGTGGCTGATCACGCAAAGGGTGCTTCAAGCGCAGCGGCTCCTTGAGACGTCCGACTACTCGGTGGACGAGGTGGCGGGCCGCTGCGGCTTCCGCTCCCCGGTGGCCCTGCGCGGCCACTTCCGCCGCCAGCTCGGCTCGTCGCCGGCCGCGTACCGGGCGGCGTACCGCGCCCGCAGGCCGCAGTCGGACAAGCCGTCGGACGCGGACGGCGCCGCGGGGGCCTCCGGGCCACCACCGGTGCTCACGCACGAGGGCCCCGGCCCGGTCCCGATGCAGACCCGCCGCACGGCGGCGGCGAGCGCGATGGGCCCGTCCACCTCCGTGTCGACGGACCCGGGCCGGTCCGGCGCGGAGCGCGGAGACCGTTCGGAGCGTTCGGAGCACCTGTACGCGGCGGGCCGGCCGAGCCTGCCGGGGCAGCGCAGCGCGCCGTAGCCGCCGTAGCCACGGAGGCGCAGGACGACGGGTGGGGCGGGTGGGCTTCGGCCCCCCGCCCGGCCCGGTCCGCCCTGCCGGGGTGCTCGCCCGGACGCACGGGCGGGTCCTGCGCGCCTGGAGGGGCCGTAGGGTGAGACACATGAACGATCGCATGGTGTGGATCGACTGCGAGATGACCGGGCTCTCGCTGTCCGACGACGCGCTCATCGAGGTGGCCGCACTCGTCACCGACTCGGAGCTGAACGTGCTCGGCGAGGGGGTGGACATCGTGATCCGCCCGCCCGACCGGGCCCTGGAGACGATGCCGGACGTGGTGCGCACGATGCACACGTCCTCCGGTCTCCTCTCCGAGCTGCCCGAAGGCACGACGCTCGCCGACGCCGAGGCCCAGGTCCTGGCGTACGTCCGGGAGCACGTCAAGGAGCCCGGCAAGGCCCCGCTGTGCGGAAACTCGGTGGGCACGGACCGGGGTTTCCTCCTGCGGGACATGCCGACGCTGGAGGACTACCTCCACTACCGCATCGTGGACGTCTCCTCCGTCAAGGAGCTGGCCCGCCGCTGGTACCCGCGGGCGTACTTCAACAGCCCCGACAAGAACGGCAACCACCGCGCCCTCGCCGACATCCGCGAGTCGATCGCCGAACTCCGCTACTACCGCGAGGCGATCTTCGTCCCGCAGCCCGGCCCCGACTCCGACACCGCCCGCACCATCGCGGCCAAGCACGTCCTGCCTGCGGAATAAGCGCTTCACGGGGCCCCGCCGGGCCCCGTGAAAAAGGCGGGCGCGAGCACCCCTTCGGACCCTGTACACTTTTTCTCGGCCGGTCGGAGAAAAACAAAGACCGGACATGGTGGGTGTAGCTCAGCTGGTAGAGCACCTGGTTGTGGTCCAGGATGCCGCGGGTTCAAGTCCCGTCACTCACCCTGAAGACCGAGGCCCGGTCCGCGCAAGCGGACCGGGCCTCGGTCGTGTTCCCCTCACGGTCCTCTACCGTCCTCTGTCATGACCGTGATCAGCGCCCAGTCCTTCCGCACCGCCCGCCTCGATGTCCTCCCCCTCCGCGTCGAGCACGCCGAGGAGATGGCCGGGGTGCTCGGCGACCCGGCGCTGCACGAGTTCATCGGAGGCGCTCCGCACTCCCCCGAAGCACTGCGGGCACGCTACGAGCGGCTGGTCGCCGGCTGCCCCGACCCCGCCGTCGCCTGGTGCAACTGGGTGCTGCGCCTGCACGAGGGCGGGGCCCTGGTGGGGACGGTGCAGGCGACGGTCGCCGGGGGCGTCGCGGAGATCGCCTGGGTGGTGGGCACCGGCTGGCAGGGGCGCGGGTTCGCGTCCGAGGCCGCCGTGGGGCTGGTCGGATGGCTGGAGCGGCAGGGCGCAGGGTCCGTCGTCGCCCATGTCCACCGCGAACACCGCGCGTCGGCGGCCGTCGCCACGGCGGCCGGGCTGACACCGACGGACGAGGAGCAGGACGGTGAGGTGCGGTGGCGGCGCGAACCGCGCCCCTGACGGAGACGTCCGTACGGGCCGCCGTGCCCGAGGCGCCCCTTCGGGACCCCGGCCGTACGGCCGCATCGACGCCCCCTCGCGGCCTCCCGCCACCCACGACCGCGTCACCGGCCTTCCGGGACAGCACGCCTGACGCCCCGCCCCCCGCCAGGCGGCGGCGAAGTCGCGGGCCGTTCGGCGCCGAGGAGCAGGACGGCGAAGCACGGCCACATCCCCCGCCACCCAAGACCACGTCACCAGCCTCCCCGGACAGCACGCCTAACGCCCCGCCTCCCGGGGCGGATCGGCGGCCTCCCGCCACGCGGCGGCGAAGTCGCGGGCCGTTCGGTAGCGGTCGTCGGGGTTGGGGAAGGTGGCGCGCTCGACCACCGCCAGTTGTTGCGGGGTGCCGCGCCAGGCACGTTCCTCGTCGCCCGCGTCGAGGAGCAGCCGGGCGGTGCGGCCCAGGGTGAAGACCGTCGTACGGATGTCGATGAACGCCCCGCGCACGAACTCCTCCGGCGCCATGAACCGACGGGAGCCCGGCAGCCGTTCGTCCTCCACGAGGAAGGGGCCCGGGCGGTACTCGTCGAGGTCCACCAGATGCATCACGTCCGCCGTGAAGTCGTACAGCAGTGCGCCGTCGTAGAAGTCGACGGCGACGTGCCCGGCGGCCTCCACCGCGAGATGGGCGTCCAGGACGCGGTCGAAGGCGCCCAGGACGCGGGCGGGCGGCAGGGCGCGGAAGCGGGCCATGGGGCTGCCCGGGCTCGTACGGTCGCGGTGTCCCCCCGCGGTGGCGTGGTACAGCACTTCGCCCTCCCGCCAGGGCATCACCACCGCCGAACCGCCCTGCTGTACGGCGATCCGGTGCACCTGCGGGACGATCGCCGTGTGCCGTACGGCCCGGTGGAACGCCCAGCCGCGCTCCAGCGAACGGCGCGCCCGGCCGGTGACCGCCTCCTTCACGAACCAGCGCGCCCCGTCCAGCAGCCGCACCCCGTACGACACGCACCCCGAGTCCTGCTCGCGGAACACCCTGAACACCTCGCCCACCCGCCCCAAGTGAGGCTCCACGGCGGATACTTCGTCGACTCCCAGCAAGGGGTGTAGGACCATGCCCCAAAGCCTGCCCGACGGGGGCGCACCCGTGTCGCTCATATGGAGAGATGTCGCAGGCGGGACGGGCGCGGAGACCGGATTCCGGGCGCCCGGCGACCGGGCCGCGCCGGGTGGCGGGCTTCCTTCAGGGTCCGCCCGATCGGGTCAGGTCCATCAGGTCCGCCCGATCGGTACGGCCCGTCAGGTCCGTCAGGAAGAAGCCCGCAGGATCAGTTCCGAGGGCAGGACGAGTTGGCGGCGCTCCAGGCCCCGGGACGCCGCCGGGCGGCGGTCCGCGATCTCGTCCAGGAGGAGGTCGATCATCGCGTGGCCCATGTGCTCGATGGGCTGGCGGACGCTGGTCAGCGGGGGGTCCATGTGACGGGCGATGGCGGAGTCGTCGTAGCCGACGAGCGCCACGTCGTCGGGGATACGGCGGCCCGCCTCGCGCAGGACCTGGCGGGCGCCCGCCGCCATCACGTCGGAGCCGGCGAAGACCGCGTCCAGCGTCGGGCAGTGGGCCAGCAGCTGTGTCATCCCGCGGCGGCCGCCCTCCTCGGTGAAGTCACCGGGGACGATCAGGCCCTCGTCGACCTCGCGGCCGGCGTCCTGCAGCGCCTCGCGGTAGCCGTCGACGCGGCGCTGGGCGCCGAAGACGTCGAGGCGTCCGGCGATGTGGGCTATGGTCCGGCAGCCCCGTTCGATCAGATGTTCCACGGCGACGCGGCCGCCGCCGTAGTTGTCGGAGTCGACCGACGGAAGCGTCTCCTCCACCGAGCGGCGACCGCTGATCACGGCCGGGATCTCCAGCTGGGAGAGCAGGTCGGGCAGCGGGTCGTCGGCGTGGACGGAGACCAGGAGGACGCCGTCCACCCGGTGCGCGGCGAGGTACTGGGCCAGCCGGCGCCGCTCGCGGTCGCTGCCCGCGAAGATCAGCAGCAGCTGCATCTCGGTCTCCGACAACGCGGAGCCGACGCCCTTGAGCATGTCCGAGAAGTACGGCTCCGCGAAGAAGCGGGTCTCCGGCTCGGGCACGACGAGCGCGATCGCGTCCGTGCGGTTGGCGGCGAGCGCGCGGGCCGCCGTGTTGGGCACGTAGCCGAGTTCGGCGACCGCCGCCTCGACCGCCGCGCGGGTCGCGTCACTGACCCGCGGGGACCCGTTGATCACCCGCGACACCGTGCCGCGGCCCACTCCGGCCCGCGCGGCGACCTCCTCAAGCGTCGGCCGCCCGCCGCTCCGGCCCCGCGCTCCGTGGCCTGCCATGGTCCGCCTCCTGTCACGCCGCGTCACACCGCGTCGGCCTGGAATCTAACAGTCGTGATCCCTCGGCGAAGCCTCGGAGCGAGCCGTGGACGTCCGCCGGGCTCTTTAGCTAACAGGCCGATAACCGAAGGCATATCTCGCCGCTTCCACCCTTGACACCCCCGAACAAACCGACGACTCTTCAACACATCACCTGTGGGAGCGCTCCCACGGTACCTGACACATACACATCCCGCACGTTCCCCGCCCGAGCCGCAGCGAGAATAACGGGCCCAACAGTGCAGTTGGCCGGGGGGTCGGCACGTCAGGCAACAGGAGGACGCAATGCGCACGAGTACCCGCCGATCCCACCGGTTGGTGGCCCTCGCGGCCGTCGCCGCGTTGAGTACGGGGCTGCTGGCCGGCTGTTCCAAGGACTCGGACGACGGCAATTCGAACTCCGGCGGTGGGGGCGGTGGCGGTGGCGGTGGCAAGACCACGCTGACCATCGGCACCTTCGGGGTCTTCGGCTACAAGCAGGCCGGGCTCTACGACGACTACATGAAACTGCACCCGAACATCTCCATCAAGGAGAACGTCACCACCAAGACCGACGTGTACTGGCCCAAGACCCTGACCCGTCTGCAGGCCGGTGCCGGCACCGACGACATCCAGGCGATCGAGGTCGGCAACGTCACGGAGGCCGTGCAGACGCAGGCCGACAAGTTCGTCGACCTCGGCAAGGAGGTCGACAAGTCCCAGTGGCTGGACTGGAAGAACGCACAGGCCACCACCAAGGACGGCAAGCTGATCGGCCTCGGCACCGACGTCGGCCCGATGGCGATCTGCTACCGCAAGGACCTGTTCAAGAAGGCCGGCCTCGAGACGGACCGCACCAAGCTCGCCGCGCAGTGGAAGGGCGACTGGTCCAAGTTCGTTAACGTCGGCAAGGACTACATGAAGAAGGCGCCCAAGGGCACCAAGTACGTCGACTCCGCCTCCTCGGTCTACAACGCGGCGCTGGGTGGCGAGAGCCAGCGCTACTACGACAAGGACGGCAACGTCATCTGGGACAAGTCCACGGGCGTGAAGAACGCCTGGAACGCCGCGATGGAGGTGGCGACCAGCACCATGTCGGCGAAGCTGAAGCAGTTCGAGGACCCGTGGAACAAGGCCCTCTCCAACGCCAGCTTCGCGACGGTGGCCTGCCCCGCGTGGATGATCGGCTACATCGAGCAGAAGTCCGGCGCCTCCGGCAAGGGCAACTGGGACGTGGCGGCGGCGCCGACCGCGGCCAACTGGGGCGGTTCGTTCATCGGCGTGCCGACGGCGGGCAAGCACCAGAAGGAGGCCATCGCGCTGGCGAAGTGGCTGACGGCCCCTGAGCAGCAGGCGAAGGTCTTCGCCAAGCAGGCGAGCTTCCCGTCGACCCCGTCGGCGTACGCGGCCCTGAAGCCGCTGCCCGACACCACGGCATACTTCTCGGGCGCCCCGATCGCGCAGATCTTCTCCGACTCGGCGAAGACCATCCCGACGCAGATCTTCGGCACGAAGGACCAGCCGATCGGCACGGCCATCACGGACGTCGGCATCCTCCAGGTCGAGCAGAAGGGCAAGACGCCCGACCAGGGCTGGGACGCGGCAAAGAACGAAATCAAGGACGTGCTCGGCCAGTGACAGGCTCCAAGCAGGCTCTCGCGCACCCCGCGTCGAGCGCCGACGCCGCGCTCACGGTCGCGGTACACCACCGCCCTCTGGCCCCGACTCCTGGCGCAGCCGGCTGTACCGCTGGGACATGAAGGCGTCGCCGTACGCGTTCATCGCCCCGTTCTTCATCTTCTTCGGCGCCTTCGGGCTCATCCCGCTGCTGTACACGGCCTGGTACTCGCTGCACAACGTGCAGCTCTCCGGTCTTGACCACCAGACCTGGGCCGGCCTGGACAACTACAAGAACCTGCTGTCCTCGGACTTCTTCTGGAACGCGCTGAAGAACACCTTCACCATCGGCGTGATCTCGACCGTGCCGCAGCTGATCATGGCGATCGGGATCGCCCACCTGCTCAACTACAAGCTGCGCGGCTCGATCGTGTGGCGGGTCGTGATGCTCACCCCGTACGCCACCTCGGTGGCGGCGGCGACCCTGGTGTTCGTGCTGCTGTACTCCTGGGACGGCGGCATGATCAACTGGCTGCTGCACTTCGTCGGGGTCGATCCGGTCAACTGGCGCGAGTCCGACTGGGGCGGGCAGTTCGCCGTCTCCTCGATCGTGATCTGGCGGTGGACCGGCTACAACGCGCTGATCTACCTCGCGGCGATGCAGGCGATCCCCGCCGATCTGTACGAATCGGCCGCGCTGGACGGCGCGGGCCGCTGGCAGCAGTTCCGCCATGTCACGATCCCGATGCTGCGGCCGACGATCCTGTTCACGGTGGTCGTCTCCACGATCGGTGCGACACAGCTGTTCGGCGAGCCGCTCCTGTTCGGCGGATCCAAGGGCGGCTCCGAGCACCAGTACCAGACGCTGGGTCTGTACATGTACGACCAGGGCTGGACCATCGGCAACCTCGGCAAGGCGTCCGCGATCGCTTGGACGATGTTCCTGATCCTGCTGATCGTCGCCGCGATCAACCTGCTGATCACCCGACGGCTGAGGAAATCCCAATGACCACAAGTGAACTGACGCTCCCTCAGTCGGAAGGGAAGGCGAAGGGTAAGGGTGACCGGGGCACCCCCGGACGCCGCCGGGTGCTCGGCGCGGGCAAGCAGCTGCACGCGGGTCCGCTCACCTATGTCGTCCTGTCCGTCTTCGCCGTCGTCTCGCTGGCGCCGCTGCTGTGGACCGTGATCGCGGCCTCGCGGACCGACCAGCGGCTCGCCCAGACGCCGCCGCCGCTGTGGCTCGGCGGGAACCTGTTCAAGAACCTGCAGGCCGCGTGGGAGCAGGGCGGCCTCGGCACCGCGATGGTCAACAGCACGCTCGTCGCGAGCACCATCACCGTCGGTACGGTCCTGTTCTCCACGCTCGCCGGGTTCGCCTTCGCCAAGCTGCGGTTCAAGTTCTCCAGCACCCTGCTGCTGCTGACCATCGGGACGATGATGATCCCGCCGCAGCTGGCCGTCGTACCGCTGTATCTGTGGATGAGCGATCTGGGCTGGTCCAACCAGTTGCAGACGGTCATCCTGCCGACCCTGGTGAGCGCTTTCGGCACGTTCTTCATGCGGCAGTACCTGGTCCAGGCGCTGCCCACCGAGCTGATCGAGGCGGCGCGGGTGGACGGCGCGAGCAGTCTGCGCGTCGTGTGGCATGTCGTCTTCCCGGCGGCACGGCCGGCGATGGCGGTGCTGGGACTGCTGACGTTCGTGATGGCCTGGAACGACTTCCTGTGGCCGATCATCGCGCTCAACCAGCAGAACCCCACCGTGCAGGTCGCCCTCAACTCGCTCGGTACCGGCTATGTGCCCGACCAGGCGGTGATCATGGCCGGCGCGTTGCTCGGCACGCTGCCGCTGCTCATCGCCTTCCTCCTGTTCGGCAAGCAGATCGTGGGCGGGATCATGCAGGGCGCGATCAAGGGCTGATCGCCCGCGCCTTCGCCCGACGGGGCCGGGTCACCGCCGCCTCGGCCCCTCCCTTCCCTCCCTTCCCCCCTCCAATCGTCGGTCTCCACGACCCCTCATGGGAGCGCTTCCATGCCTGATCCCGTAACCCCCACCACCCCTGTGACCTTTCCTTCCGCCTTCCTCTGGGGCGCCGCTACCTCCGCGTACCAGATCGAGGGGGCGGTGCGGGAGGACGGCCGCACCCCCTCGATCTGGGACACCTTCAGCCATACGCCGGGCAAGACCGCGGGCGGCGAGCACGGTGACATCGCTGTCGACCACTACCACCGCTACCGCGACGACGTGGCGCTGATGGCGGAGCTGGGCCTGACGGCGTACCGCTTCTCGGTCTCCTGGTCGAGGGTGCAGCCGACCGGCCGCGGTCCCGCCGTCCAGCGCGGCCTGGACTTCTACCGCCGGCTGGTCGACGAGCTCCTCGCCCATGGCATCAAGCCGGCGATCACCCTCTACCACTGGGACCTTCCCCAGGAGCTGGAGGATGCAGGCGGCTGGCCCGAGCGCGAAACGGCGCTGCGCTTCGCCGAGTACGCGCAGATCGTGGGCGAGGCACTGGGCGACCGGGTCGAGCAGTGGATCACCCTCAACGAGCCCTGGTGCAGCGCCTTCCTGGGCTACGGCTCGGGGGTGCACGCTCCTGGCCGTACGGACCCGGTGGCGTCGCTGCGGGCCGCGCACCACCTGAACCTGGCGCACGGGCTGGGCACTTCGGCGCTGCGGAGCGCGATGCCGGCCCGCAACACGATCGCGGTGAGCCTCAACTCATCAGTGGTCAGGCCACTTTCGCAGGACCCGGCGGACCTGTCGGCCGCGCAGCGCATCGACGACCTGGCCAACGGTGTCTTCCACGGTCCGATGCTGCACGGCGCGTACCCGGAGACGCTGCTCGCGGCGACGGCGTCGCTCACCGACTGGTCGTACGTCCTCGACGGCGATCTCACCCTGATCAACCAGCCGTTGGACGCGCTGGGCCTCAACTACTACACGCCCACGCTGGTTTCGGCCGCCGAGAACGCCGCCTCCGGCCCGCGCGCGGACGGCCACGGCGCCTCCGACCACTCCCCCTGGCCGGGCGCGGAGGACGTCGCCTTCCACCAGACCCCGGGCGAGCGCACCGAGATGGGCTGGACGATCGACCCGACGGGCCTGCACGACCTGATCATGCGCTACTCGCGGGAGGCTCCGGGCCTGCCGCTCTACATCACCGAGAACGGCGCCGCCTACGACGACAAGCCCGACCCGGAGGGCAACGTCCACGACCCCGAGCGCATCGCCTACCTGCACGGCCACCTCTCGGCGATCCGCGGGGCCATCACCGACGGCGCCGACGTCCGCGGCTACTACCTGTGGTCCCTCATGGACAACTTCGAGTGGGCGTACGGCTACGAGAAGCGCTTCGGCGCGGTGTACGTCGACTACGCGACCCTGGCCCGCACCCCGAAGTCGAGCGCCCGCTGGTACGGCGGGGCCGCCCGCACGGGTTCCCTTCCGGCGCTGCCGACCGCCGACTGAGTCCACCATCCCGGGGGAACGGGGGGCGGGGACGGGGCGCGGCACCTGAGGGGGGTGCCGCGCCCCCCCCCCCCCCCCCACAGCCGTGGCGACGTGTCCCGACGTGTCCCGACGTGGCTGACGACCGGCTTCGGGCTACCGGCTGCCGAGTTCGGCGGCGAACAGCTCGCGCACGCGTGCCCAGGAGTCGTCGGCGGCGGCCTTGTCGTAGGGCTCGCGTCCGGGGACGAAGAAGGCGTGCCGGGCGCCCGGGTAGACGACGAGTTCGTGCCGTATCCCGTCCGCCGTGAGTGCCTCCTCGATCTGCTCGCGCTGCTCGGCGTCGATGACGTGGTCGAGTTCGGCGAAGAACATGAGCACGCGCACATCGCGCTCGGCGATCCGGCCGGTCTCCTCCAGCAGCGGCCGCGGTCGGCTCAGCGCGGTGCCCGCGACGGGCAGCCAGCCGGGGTAGTAGATCGCCACCGCGTCGAGGTCGAGCCGACTCGCCGCGAAGTACGTGATGTGCCCGCCGAGGCTGAAGCCCAGCGCCCCGGTCCTCCCGCTCGCCCCCGCGTGCTCCCGCACATACGCGGCACAGGCCCGCAGGTCTGCCTCGACCTCGTCCCGCGTCAGCCGCCCGACCAGCTCGAAGGCGCGCGTGCGGTTCTCATCGCTCTCGGCGAGCCCCGCGGCGGTCCCCGCACCGAACCGGTGGTAGACGTCCGGGACGATCGCCACGTATCCGAGCGCCGCGACCTGCCGGACGATCTCCCGGACGTCCTCGGTCAGCCCCCACAACTCGGCCCCGACCAGCACGGCCGGGTACGCGCCGTCCCCCGCCGGGCGAGCGAGATATGCGGTCATGGGCGGAGCGCCCTCCAGCCGCGCTCCGACCTCTGCCGCGACCTCTATCCCGAGCTCTTCGGCTACGACTTCATGAACCATGACATCCCCCTTGATGGTTGTGGGCAGAGCCACTATCTCCGCATGGCCGGGCCCGCTCCACCCGTTTCCGTACCTCTGCTCGAACCGTATGCACGGCGCCCCGGCCGAGTGGGGGGAGTCCCGGCCGGGGCGCGTTCCCCCGTGGTGAGGCGCCTGGCTTACTTGTAGGCGCCGAAGGCCTTCGTGAAGGCGTTCGCGTCCTGGACGATCGAGCTGCACGTGGCGTCCGCGGAGGGCTTCGCACCGCCCGCGCACTGCTTGTCACGGGCCGCCGACCACATCGACAGCCAGCCGAGGCCCTTCGACTTGGCGAAGCTCACGAGCTGGGTGGCGTCGTCGACCTTGAAGATCTCCGCCGACACGTCGTTGACGCCGATCATCGGGGTGAGCGCGACCGCCTTCCAGGCCGCGCTGTCGGAGAGCCCGAACACGCTCTTGACCTGGGCTTGCGTCGCGGTGGCCGCCTGCTCGGCGTAGGTGCCCATGTCACCGCTGTACGCGGGGCCGTAGTCCATCGCCATGATGTTGACGGTGTTGGTCCTCACACCGTTCGACTTGGCGTTGGACAGGAGGTTCACGCCGTCCTGGGTGAGGCCCTCGGGCATCACGGGGAGGGTGAACGAGACGTCCAGGGACGGGTGTTGCTGCTGCAGCTTGGCGATGGCCTGCGCGCGGCGGGTGTTGGCGGCGGTGTTCGGCAGCGCGCCGCCCTCGATGTCGAAGTCGACCTTGGTGAGCTTGTACGCGTCCACGACCTTGCCGTACGCCGTGGCGAGGGCGTCGGCCGAGGAGCAGGTGGTCGCCAGCTCCGAGCCGGAGGCGCCGCCGAAGGAGACGCGGACGTCGCCGCCCTTGGCGCGCAGGTCGCCGATCTGGGCGGCCACCCCGTCGCTGCCCAGGTCGCTCACACCGCCCCACTTGGGCGTGCAGCTCCCGCCGTCCGTGATGAAGGCCAGGTTGTAGTCCTTCACGCCGGTGGCCGTGGCCGAGGCGAGCAGGTCGAAGGCGGGGTAGAGGGAGGTGTCGACGTACGGCGCGAAGCCGGCGCTGGTGGTGGTGCCGCTGCCGCTGCTCTCCGACGCCGAGGGGCTCGGGCTCGTGCTCTGCGAGGCGGTGGCCGTGGGGGTGGGTTTCGAGGTGGGTGTCGCCGATTGGGTCGGGCGGCCGCTCGGCTCCGGTGTGGCGCCGTCGTCCGCGGAGCACTTGGCGCTGTCGATGAGACAGCCCGTCGGGTTCGCGCTGCCGTTCACGACGAACCCGACGGTGACGGACTCACCGGCCGCCAGGCCGTCCTTGTCCCAGGACGGGGGTTTCACGGTGACGTGCTGCCCGCTCACGCTCGACTCGCCGTTCCACAGCGAGCTCAGCTTGGCTCCGGACGGCAGGTCGAACTCAAGGGTCCAGGCGCTCTTCGCCTGGCCGCTGTCGTTCGTTACGACGTACTGCGCGGTGTAACCCGTCGACCAGTCACTGGTCTTGGTGTACACGGCGCCGACCCCGGCCGCATGCGCCGTCCCCGTGAACAGGAGGGCACCGCCGCCCACGACGGCCGCGGCGACCACGCCACCTATCGCCTTGTTCCTGCCGCTGACCTTGCGCCGGTGCGTACTGCTCATCGCGTGCCTGCCTTCGCTGTTCACGGGGTGCCCCTGGGGCGTGGGGGGCTCCGGGGGTGGGTGCGGCAGCACGCTAGCGATCCGGAATCGGACAAACCGCTTGATCCGGACGGGACTTGAGGATCTTAGGGTGCGCTTAAGGAAGGGATCGGGGACGGTTAAAGGTAGAGACCAATTTGGCCCTGTCCCGCCGGCCGCCGACGCGCAACCGCCCCGCTCCGCTGCGCCGCGCCTCGCCCTACCTCGCCGCGCGAGTGGTCAGCGCACGGCCGTGCCGCGCCTGCGGCGTCGTACGGCCGCCCCTCGGTGCCCCCGTCGGACCGGAGCCCGCCCGTCCAGCTGGATCCATATCCGGACCTCGGTCCCGCCCAGCACCGACGACCCGATCCGCACGTCCCCGCCCGTCGCCTCCGCGAGCCGTCGCACGATGTCCAGGCCGAGGCCCGTCGAGCCGTCGCTCCCCGACCCGCGGCCGCGCGCCATCGCCGCCTCCGGGTCCAGGATCCCGGGGCCCGCGTCGGACACCAGGACGATCACCGCGTCCTCACCGTTGTGCACGTCGACCGCGAAGGCCGTGCCCTCCGGGGTGTGCCGGAAGACGTTGCCGAGGAGGGCGTCGAGGGCGGCTGCCAGGTCGGCCCGGGCCACGGGTATCCGCACCGGACGGTCGACGCCCGCGACCCGTACCTTGCGGCCCTCGTCCTCGGCGAGCGCCGACCAGAAGTCCATGCGCTCGCGGACCACCTCGGCGGCGTCGCATCCGGCGCCGACCCCCTTGGCGGCGGTCTGCGGCTTGGCCTCGCGGGCCGTGCGGATGATCGTGTCGACCTCGCGCTCCAGCTGGGCGACGGCGGCCCGGGTCTGCTCGGCGGCGGGCCCGTCGCCGAGGGAGGCCGCGTTCAGCCGCAGCACGGTCAGCGGTGTCCGCAGCCGGTGCGAGAGGTCGGCGGCCAACTCCCGCTCATTGGCGAGCAGTTCGACGACCTGGTCGGCCATCGAGTTGAACGCGACCGCCGCCAGCCGCAGTTCGATCGGCCCGTCCTCGGGCACCCGTGAGCCCAGCTTCCCCTCCCCCAGTTCGTGCGCACCCTCGACCAGCCGCTGCGCGGGCTGCACCATCCGTACGCCGAGCCGGTCGGCGACCGCGACCGAGCCGATGACGAGGGCGACGCCGACGGCGGCGAGGACCGCCCAGGCCGTACCCACGCCGTTGCTGACCTCGGACTCCGGCACGTACACCTCGACCACCGCTATCTTGCCGGAGCTCAGCGCGGTGGGCTGGAGCAGGGTGGAGCCGCCGGGCACCTCGGTCGTCGAGGCGCGGCCCAGCTTCCGGGTCGTGGTGATGTCCTTGCCGGCGGCCCGCTGCGGGCCGATGTCGACGGCCGCCTTGCCGTCGGCCGCCGGTATGTGGACGGCCATCCCGTCGTCCGAGCCCGCGGAGGCGACGACGCGCTCCAGCTGGTCCCGGTCGGTGGTGATGGAGAGCGCGGGCGCGACGGCGGCCGCCTGCCGCTCGGCGTTGGAGAACGCCCGGTCGCGCGCCATCTCCTTGATCACCAGGCCCAGCGGGACCGCGAACGCGACGACGACCATCGTGGTCACCGCCACACACACCTTGACCAGCGCCCACCTCACAGCAGCGACTCCGCTCCCGGTGGCTCCAGCTTCACGCCGACGCCCCGCAGGGTGTGCAGATAGCGCGGCCGCGCCGCCGTCTCCCCCAGCTTCCGCCGCAGCCACGACAGATGGACGTCGATGGTCTGGTCGTCACCGTAGGACTGCTGCCACACCTCGGCGAGCAGTTCCCTGCGCGGTACGACGACGCCGGGCCGTCCGGCCAGGAAGGCGAGCAGGTCGAACTCGCGGCGCGTGAGGTCCAGCCGTACGCCGTCCAACTCGGCCTCGCGGCGCAGCGGGTCGATCGCCAGGCCGCCGACGCGGATGACCGGGGACGGGGGCGTTTCTCCGACGGCCGCCCGGGCTCGCCGCAGCACGGCCGCCATCCTCGCCGACAGGTGCTCGAACGAGAACGGCTTGGTCAGGTAGTCGTCCGCTCCGTCGTTGAGCAGCCGGACGATCTCCGTCTCGTCGTCCCGTGCCGTGGCGACGATCACGGGCACGTCGGTGATCCCGCGCAGCATCTTCAGGGCCTCGGACCCGTCCAGATCGGGCAGGCCGAGGTCCAGGATGACGACGTCGAAGGAGAAATGCGCGACCTCGCGCAGCGCCTCGAGGGCCGTACCGACACTGCGCACCGTGTGCGAGGCGTCGGCCAGATGCCGGATGAGGGCTGAGCGTACGAACTGGTCGTCCTCGACCACGAGCACACGAGCCATGGGCGGCACCGTACGCCATCCGGGGGATCGTGGTCCGGCGCCTGTGGACAACCCCGGCAGCATCCCGGCGACGCCCCGCCCCTGCGACGTCCATGGGGCATCGGGGGGACATCAGTGGGGCGCGTGGGGCAGTATGGCCCGCGATGCGCAGAGGTCTCGTACACGTTCTGGCTTGGTCGCTCGCCACGGGCGCGGCGGTCACGCTGTCGTGGTGGGGTGTCCACACGGTGATGGCGGGGACCGCGTACGACCCGCCGCGCGCCCTGCCCATCACGGCGGGCGACACCACCACGCAGGAAGCCCGGCCGCAGGTCTCCTCGACCAGCCGCCCGTCGCCGTCGAAGAGCTCGCGGCGGCCGTCCCCCAAGGCCGGGAGCGGGAAACCGAGCACCACGCGGCCCTCTTCGTCGCCGTCGTCGTCGCCCTCGCGGTCCGCCGGCTCGGACCCGTCCACGTCCGGGCAGGTCAAGAGCTACGACTCCAAGGGCGGCCGGGCGGTCTTCGACCTGGGCAAGACCTCCGCGACGCTGGTGTCGGCGACGCCCGCCGCGGGCTGGTCGATGCAGGTGTGGAAGACGGAGACATGGATCCGCGTCGAGTTCGCCTCCGGCTCGGACCGGGTGTCGGTGTTCTGCACCTGGCACGACACCGCGCCGAAGGTGGACGTCGAAACGTACTAGAAGCGCCGATTGCCGGGTGTGCCGGGACGTGGTGCGTGGATCCGGTTCAGCGGAACACCGACGGCGGCGGCGCCGGTGACGCCACGGCCGCGGCGTCCGTCACCGGCGTCGCCCCGCCCGTGAAGTCGGCGAGCGCCTTGCCGTGCTCGACGCGCCCGGGGTGCGGGTCGGAGGCCGCGCGGCGGGTCAGCTCGGCCAGCGGCAGCGGCCGGTCGGAGCCGACGAGGACCGCGTTGCCGAAGCGCTTACCGCGCAGCACCGTCGGGTCGGCGATCAGGGCCAGTTCGGGGAAGACGCTCGCGACGGTGGCGACCTGGCCGCGCAGGTGTGCCAGCGGCGGCCCGTCGGCGAGGTTGGCGGCGTAGAGACCGCCGGGTCCGACGGCTCTGCGGACGTCGTCGAGGAACTCCGTCGACGTGAGGTGCGCGGGTGTCCGGGCCCCGCTGAACACGTCCGCGATCACCAGGTCCGCCCAGCCGTCAGGCACCTTCGCGAGGCCCTCGCGGGCGTCCATGGAGCGCACCCGGATGCGGGCGTTCGGGTCCAACGGCAGCTCGCGGCGGACGAGTTGGACGAGGGCGGCGTCGCGCTCGACGACCTGCTGCGTGGAGCGGGGGCGGGTCGCGGCGGTGTAGCGCGCGAGGGTGAGGGCGCCGCCGCCGAGGTGCAGGACGTGCACGGGCCGGCCGGGCGGGGCGACGAGGTCGATGACATGGCCGAGGCGGCGCTGGTACTCGAAGGAGAGGTACGCGGGGTCGTCGAGGTCCACGTGCGACTGCGGGGCGCCGTCGATCAGCAGGGTCCAGGCGCGCGCCCGGTCCCGGTCGGGTATGAGCTCGGCGAGCCCCCCGTCGACCGCCTCGACGACGGCCTCCGCCGCCTGCGCCCGCTTCGCGTTCCTCGCCCTTGCCATCCCGCCATTATCAGGGGGTACGAGCAGGGCGGCGAGAGCAGGTGGACGCGGCGGCCGCCGCGGGCTCGGCGGCCGTCCGTAGCGGGCTCAGCGGCAGTTGTCGGCGGCCTCGATGAGGCGGGCCGCCTCGCCGAGGGCCGCACGCAGAACGGCCGGGTCGGTCGCCAGGTCGGCGTCGCCCGGTGGCAGCAGCCAGTCCGAGCCCTCGACCGGGGGCTCGGGGGCAAGGCTCGCGAGACTGATGCCGCGCCCGTTGGTCTGCGTACAGGTGCTGCCGGGCACGTCCCAGGCGTCGGCGGTGCCCGGCGGCACCAGGAAGCCGAGCGTGTCGCAGCTGTCGTCGTGGAGGACGGGGCCGACCGAGTCGCCCGCGCCGCGGCGCAGGATGTCGACCGCCTCCAGCCCCTGCCGCGCCGGAACGGTCACCAGGTCGCACTCCGAGGCCGACTGCGGTGCGGCGCCGCACTCCGCCGCCGGCCAGTGCTGTGCCGTCGTCAACGCCGTACAAGGTGCGATCGACAGCGACGTACAAGGATCGGTGCTCTGCCTGCTCTCCATCCCGGCCTCCACCACGGAACCCCTCCTCCTGCGCGAGCGGCTCGGGAGTTCGGGTGGCTCCCGGTCCATCGGGTTCAACGCGCCAGAGCGTCAACGGCTACGGCGAAACTCCGCCGTAAAGAATGGCAGTTCATGGCAGATCCAGGATGAGATATCCGGTTTGTAGCCAAACCCAGCGTGGTGGCGTCGTCACAGCAGGTACGTTCTTGCCCCGCCGGAAGCAGGGCAACAGCAGTGCAGCGCAAGGCATCACAGGGCGTTGACGGCAGCAACTCACCTTGCATCCGGCATGGTTCGACGGTTCGCGAGAGAGGGCCCGGCCATGACGTCGTCAACGGTGACCTCGTCCCAGTCCCCCCGGCCCGCGCGGCCGAATCTCGCCTTCCGGCGGCTGCGCGCACAACGCTCGCCGGCCGAGTTCGCCGCGCTGGTACGGCGGGCGGCGCGCGAGATCGGCGAGCGGGTCAGCTGCGACGCGCGCTACGTGGGGCGGGTCGAGGCGGGGGAGATCCGCTGTCCCAACTACGCGTACGAGCGGGTGTTCCTGCACCTGTTCCCCGGCCGCACGCTCGCCGACCTGGGGTTCGCACCCCGCTCGTCGGTGCGCGGCCGGGGGGCGCGCGAAACGGACGAGGCGCTCCCCTCGCACACCACGAGCCCGATGCACGCCTCACCTGAGACGGAGGGGGCGCACGAGACGTATGACACGCAGGACCCGTACGACACGCACCAGGACGACGAGGAGAGCGACGTGCAGCGTCGCGCATTCATGACCGGAGGCACCGCCACCGTGGCGGCCGCCTCGCTCGGCCCCTTCGGGGTCGCCCACGGCAGTGTCGCCCATGCCGTGCCCCGGCCCGGCCGGCGGGCGGGCGTGTCCGAGGCGGGCGCCCTCGAAGAGGCCGTACGCAAGATCAGGCTGCTCGACGACCGGCACGGCGCCGACGGCCTCTACCGGCGGGCCTCGGCTCCCCTGCGGACGGCGTACGAACTGCTCGACGCGGGGGCCACCCGGCAGACGACCGCCGACCGGCTGTACACCGGGGCGGGCGAACTGGCCATCTCCGTGGGGTGGCTGGCGCATGACTCCGGCCGCTTCGACGACGCGCGCTCGCACTACGCGGAAGCCCTCGCGACCGCCCGGATGTCCGGCGACCCGGGCCTGGAAGCACACGCCTTCTGCAACACGGCCTTCCTCGCACGCGACGCGGGGCGCCCGCGCGAGGCGGTGCGCGCGGCACAGGCGGCGCAGCGGGCGGCACGCGGCGTGGGCTCCCCTCGCCTGATGTCGCTGCTCGCGCTGCGCGAGGCCGGCGGCTGGGCGGGGCTCGCCGACCGCGCGGGGGTCGAACAGGCACTCGCCCGCGCCCAGGCCCTCTACGAACGCGGCCCCTCGGACACCGACCCCGAGTGGATGACGTTCTACGGAGAGGCCGAACTGGAGGGGCTGGAGGCCCAGTGCTGGTCGACGCTGGGCGACTGGCCCCGCGCGGCCCGGCACGCCCGTCGCGCCGCTGACCTCCAGGACCCGCACTTCACCCGCAACATCGCCCTCTACACCGCCGAACTCGCCGACGACCTCGCGCGCGGCGGCCGCCCCGACGAGGCCGCCACGGCGGGCCTGCGCGTCCTGGACCTCCTCGACGAGGTCCAGTCCTCCCGCATCCAGACGATGCTGGCAGGCACCGCGCGCGTGCTGCTCCCGCACCGCAGGGCCTCGGGGGTGTCGGCGTTCCTGGAACGGCACGCTTCACTGCCGCGCACTGCTTGAGGGCGCGTGCGGGGGAAGCCCCCTAGGCCTGCAGGTGACCGATGTCGTTCCACGTCTCCACTGCAGGATCGCCATAGGCCCATCCGAGAACCGACAGAGAGGTGGGGTTGAGGCGGATGCGGGCGGCGAAGTCCACGGGGAGGCCCAGCCAGCGGGCGCCGATGGCGCGCAGGATGTGGCCGTGGGCGAAGACCAGCACGTCACGGTCCTCGGACCGGGCCCGGTCGACGACCTCGTCCGCGCGCGCGGAGAGCTGCTCCAGCCTCTCGCCGTCGGGCACGCCGTCGCGCCAGATCAACCAGCCCGGGCGGATCGCCTGGATCTCGTCCGGGGTCATGCCCTCGTAGGCGCCGTAGTCCCACTCCATGAGAGCGTCCCAGGTGGCCGCCCGCTCGCCGAACCCGGCGAGCTCGCACGTCTCACGCGCGCGTGCCAGGGGGCTGGTGAGCACCTCGACTCCGGCGAGTCCGTCGAAGGGAGCGCGGTGCAGGCGTTCACCCAGTAGTTTGGCGCCGCGTCGGCCCTCTTCGAGGAGCGGGATGTCCGTCCTGCCGGTGTGCTTCCCGAGCAGGGACCATTCCGTCTGTCCGTGCCGGGCCAGCAGGATGCGCGGTGCCATGGAGAGGGCCCTTCCGGGAGAAATCAGCGGCGGATCCCTCCATCATCGCGCACGCTTGCACGGGGCAACCCATGGGGCGATCTCAGCGTCTTTGACGACCGAGGGCCCCCCACGAGGGCATTCTCCTACGCCGTAAAATGACAGCAGCGGGCTCCGGGCCGCCTGACAACAGACAGATGGGGAGGCGATCGGATGCCGCAGACCGATACAGCGCGCACTGAGGCGCCACCGCGTGCCCGGCTCCGGTGGTGGACCGAACTGCCGCTGATCCTGCTGGTCTACGCCTCGTACTCGGCGGGCCGTCTGCTTGCCCGCGGCAATGAGACGAGCGCCGTCGACCACGGTCTGTCGATCCTGCGCATCGAGAAGGCCCTGTACCTCAACGCCGAACACCCGCTGAACCGGCTGTTCACCCGCGAGGCCTGGCTCGGCGTACCCGCCGACTTCTGGTACGCGTCGCTGCACTACCTGGTCACGCCCGCGATCCTGATCTGGCTCTTCCGCTCCCGCGCCGTGCGCTACAGAGCTGCCCGCACCTGGCTGATGACCTCCACGTTCATCGGCCTGATCGGCTTCACCCTGCTGCCGACCTGCCCGCCCCGGCTGCTCTCCACGGGGCACGGCTTCGTGGACACGATGGCCCAGTACAGCGACTACGGCTGGTGGGGCGGCGAGGCGAGCGCGCCGCGCGGCATGGGCGGCATGACCAACCAGTACGCGGCGATGCCGAGCCTGCACGTGGGCTGGGCGCTGTGGTGCGGAGTGATGCTGTGGCGCCACGGCCGTACACCGGCTGCCAAGGTCGCGGGTGTCGTGTATCCGCTGTTCACCACGATCGTCGTGATGGGCACGGCCAACCACTACTTCCTCGACGCCGTGGCGGGCGCCGCGGTGATGGGGATCGGTCTGCTGCTGACGCCGTTCGTGATGCGGGGCGCGGACCTCGTACGGGGGCGGCTGGGCGGCTGGTTCACTCCGGTCCCGGACGCCTCGCGCGGCGCAGGTTCCTCAATTGTCAGTGGTGGATGCCAGACTTCCCCGGGTGAGCGATTCCCCCGACAGCGCGAGTCCCGAAGCGGTTCGGGAGCCGAGCCGGGTGCCTCTCCCGCGGACGCGGGGGACGGCGCTGCGGCACCGGCTCGCTGAGCTGCGAGGGCCCTCCGTCCCGCCCAAGGCACTGGACGCGCGGGCCCTCGCCGCGCTCGCCGCGAACCCAGGCTGCGACCGCCGCGCCCTCCTCGACGGCGCGGGCGTGGACAAGACGGTGCTCGCGGGCGCCCTCGGCTCGCCTTCGGGGTTCGGACAGTCCCAGTTCGCCTTCATGCGGGGCAACGCGTTCGAGGCCAGGGTGAAGGCCGACGGAGGCGCGGAGCTGCTGCGACTCGTGCACGAACGGCTGGACCCCGGCGCCGAGCCACCCGTCTCCGGAACCGTCCCCGACCTCACCGCCGTAGGCCCCGAGGGGCGTGCGGCCCGTACGGCGCTCGCCCTGCGCGAGGCCACCGCGGTCGGCGGCTGGACCCTGCTCGACCACCCCATGCTCGCCCTGGACGTCGCGGGCTCCCCCGCGTTCCTGGAGCCGGACGCGGTGGTCGTGCACCCCGACGGCAGCTGGACGGTCGTGGAGATCAAGTCCTTCCCGATGCTGGACGGCTCGGCGGACCCGGCCAAGGTGGGCGCGGCCGCCCGCCAGTCCGCGGTGTACGTACTGGCGCTGGAGGAGGTCGCCGGCCGCCTCGGCGCGACGCCGGCGACCCCGGCATCAGCTGAGGCTGAGGCTGAGGCGTCTCAGGGGCGGAGCGCCCAGGGTGGTGCCCCCGTGCCCGTGGTGCGCCACCGCATCCTGCTGGTCTGTCCCAAGGACTTCTCCAACCTGCCGACCGCGTCCGCCGTCGACATCCGCAAGCAGCGCTCGGTGACCCGCCGCCAGCTCGCCCGCCTGACCCGCGTCGAGGACATCGCCGACGCCCTCCCGGCCGGTACGTGCTTCGCCCCCGACCTCCCGGCCGCCGAGCTGACGGCCGCGGTCGAGTCGGTCCCGGCGACGTACGCCCCCGAGTGCCTGGCCGCCTGCGAGCTGGCCTTCCACTGCCGCGAGCGTTCCCGCGCCGACGGCGCGGTGACCTCCCTGGGCCGCTCGCTGCGCGCCGAGCTGGGCGGCCTGACCACGGTCGGGGACGTCCTGGCGGCGGCCCACGGAGAGACCGGGGACCCCTCCGACCCGGCGGTCGCGGCACTGCGCAGAGCGGCGGAGCTGCGGGCGGAGGCCCTGCGGGACCGTGAGGCCCGCGAGGTTCAGGACGGGCTCCCGGCGCCCATGGGCCAGGAGGTCACCCGGTGTCGCTGATCACCACGCTCGCCCGGCTGGAGGCCGTCGAGAGCGGGCGGGCGCGGCCCGTCGCCACCGTGCGGCACCGGCATCTGTCCGAGCGGCCGCTCGTCCTCGTGCCGCTGACCACCGCCGGAGAGGCCGGGGCCCCGCTCGGGGCGCTCGTCGGGACGGACCGCGACGCGCCCCGGCTGCTGGTCGTCCCGCAGCCCAGGGACCGCGACCTGAGGTTCGCGTTCCTGGCCGAACTGGCGGACGTGGTCCTGCCGTACGTCGACTCCTACGCGGACCGGGTAGAGGCCGCCGAGCGCAGCGAGACCGACCCGGAGACCGGCAAGCGCGTCAAGGTCGAGGTCGAACTGTGCGCGGACGCTCCGCAGTTGATCGTCCCGGGCCGGGCGGGCATCGATCTCGTACGGCTCCTGGGGCGCTCCATGCGCTTCCGGCGCACCGCTGAGCAGGACCCGGAGGCGCCCCATCCGGCGCCGCCCCGGGTGCCGCTGCTCGGGCGCTGGCTCACGCACTTCGGGGAGCGGGCGCGGGTGCCCGGGTCCGCGCTGCTGCTCGCCCTGACCGACGTCCTGTCCCGGCACTGGGCGACCGGCCAGTCCAGCCTGGAGGACCAGCACCTCGGGGCGCTGCTCGCCTGGATCGACCCGCCCGAGGGCGAGTCGGGCGCGCAGGCGGCGCTCAGGGCGGAGCTGGCGCGGGACGCCCGGGGGCAGCTGGTGTGCCCGCCCGCCGGGCCCGCCACCGACCCGGCCTTCGACAACAAGCTCCTCGCACCCGCCATCGACCGCTACGACCGCGCGCGGACCGCCCTCGCGGCCGCCGAGGACGGCATCGAGGCGGACGACCGCCTCGGTGAACTCACCACCGCCGAGCGGGACATCCGCGCCCTCGTCGAGAGCGTCACCCGGCCCACCTGGGACGCCGTGTGGCGCGGCCTGGACCTGGTGCGGGCCCTGCCCGAGGGCGCGCACGCGACCGACCGGTGGACCCGCGACCGCTGGTCGTTCACCGGCCACCGCGACCGGATCACCGCCGGGGAGCCGCCGCAGCCGCGCCGCGACGACGCGGTCACCGCGGCGAACAAGCTCGCCACGCGCGAGCGCGAGCAGGCCCGGGTGGAAGCCCAGGAGGCCCTCGACGACGCGCTGGTCATGGCCGGCCGGCGGCTCGCCGGGGAGGCGTTCGCGGGCGAGGTCACGGACGTGGTCATGACGTACAGCGAGGGCAAGCGGCCCAGCCCTCGCCCGCTGGTCACCGTACGCACGGACGACCGCCCGCACCTCGGGGAGCGCGCGAAGGTCTACCGCTCGCTGGGCGGCAAGCCGCAGGCCGCCGAGTTCGTCGGATACGAGCAGTACGGCGACCGGGGCGAAGGTGATGACGGGGCGGGTGCCGTCGTGCTGCGCATCGTCGACAAGATGGGCCGCGGCAAGGAACCCGACGCCGGGTCCGTGCCCGAGAAGGGCGACCTCCTCTGCTTCACGCTCTTCGAGCACGAACAGCGTGGCGGGGCGAAGCTGCCCGACCCGGAGGAGACACCGTGGACGCACGGCGGGCCGCCGGGCGAGCCCGACGCCGTACCGCAGCCGGACCCGGTGACCGAGGAGGACGTACTGTGACCGGCTCCGCCGTGGGAACCGGCGTCTTCGACCCGGGTGCCGAGGCCGCCCGGGCCACCGACGCGATCCTGCGCGACACCCTGCACGGCAATGCCCGCGGTGTCGTGGTCGACTCGCCGCCCGGCGCCGGGAAGTCGACGCTCGTCGTGCGCGCGGCCCTCGAACTCGCGTCCGCGGGGCGGCCGTTGATGGTGATCGCGCAGACCAACGCCCAGGTCGACGATCTGGTGCTGCGGCTCGCCGAGAAGGATGCCGAGCTGCCGGTGGGCCGGCTGCACAGCAGTGATCCCGACCCGTACGACAAGGCGCTCGACGACCTGCCGAACGTACGCAAGTCGACCAAGGCGGCCGATCTGGCGGGGCTGGACGTCGTGATCTCGACGGCCGCGAAGTGGGCGCACGTCAAGGGCGTCGAGCCGTGGCGGCACGCGATCGTCGACGAGGCGTACCAGATGCGATCGGACGCACTGCTCGCCGTCGCGGGGCTCTTCGAGCGGGCGCTGTTCGTGGGCGACCCGGGGCAGTTGGACCCGTTCGCGATCGTGGGAGCGGAGCAGTGGGCGGGTCTGTCGTACGACCCGTCGGCGTCCGCCGTGACCACGCTGCTGGCCCACAACCCCGAACTCCCGCAGCACCGGCTGCCGGTGTCCTGGCGGCTGCCCGCCTCGGCCGCGCCGCTGGTCTCGGACGCGTTCTACCCGTACACGCCCTTCCGCAGCGGCACGGGCCACGGCGACCGTCGTCTGGACTTCGCCGTCGCGTCGGACGGTTCGGGAGCCGACCGGGTCATCGACGAGGCGGCGCACGCGGGTTGGGGCCTGCTGGAGCTCCCGGCCCGGCACACGCCTCGTACGGACCCCGAGGCGGTACGGGCCCTCGCGCAGGTCGTACGGCGGCTGCTGGACCGCGGCGGCGCGGCGACGTCGGAGCGGTCGGCCGATCCGGTGCCGCTGACGGCCGACCGGATCGCCGTCGGCACGGCGCACCGGGACCAGGCGGCCGCCGTCCGCTCGGCCCTGACAGAGCTCGGCGTGTCCGGCGTCACCGTCGACACGGCCAACCGGCTCCAGGGCCGGGAGTTCGACGTGACCGTCATCCTCCACCCGCTCTCGGGCCGCCCCGACGCCACCGCCTTCCACCTGGAGACGGGCCGCCTGTGCGTCCTCGCCTCCCGGCACCGGCACGCCTGCATCGTGGTCTGCCGCGAGGGGGTCACGTCCCTCCTGGACGACCACCCGTCCACGGAACCCGTGCAACTGGGCGTCACCGTGAAGTTCCCGGACGGCTGGGAGGCCAACCACGCGGTGCTGTCACATCTGGCGGAACACCGGGTGCCCTGGCGCCCGTGACCGCCGCTCCCCCGCCCCATCGGGAGCCGCGGGGCCCACTTGCGCGGGCGGGGGACAATGGACGGTGGCCCGCGGAGAGGGCCTGACTACGTACGAGGAGGAGAAGACATGGCGGAGCCCACGCCGCGTCGGAACGAACCGCGGCTACGCCCCGCGCCCCTGCTCTTCGAGCCCGCGGAGGCGGCCTCCGACCCGGAGCACTTTTTCGACCTGGAGTCGATAGACGACCCTCGCGCCCTGCTGGCCCGGGCCACGGAGCTGACGCAGGCGTTCCGCGCCGCGGCCGACCGGGCCGTCGAGTTCCAGGCGATCGCCGCCGCGCAGCTCGCCGACCCGCGGCGGTTCGACCGGCTGAAGCCGGCCGACATCGCCGAGCGGGCCGAGTGGACCGAGGACTACGCGAAGAAGATGATCGAATTCGGCCGGGACCTGCTGCGAGGCGTCGACGGCAACGGGCGCGGACACGGACACGGACACGGGGTGGGCGACCACGTCTGAGGCGCCGACACGCCGGAGACGACGGCACCCGGCACGGAGACCCGCCCGGCGGAACCGCGCGGGATGGCAGCGCACGGGGTGCGGACACGCGAACGCCGACTCAGGGGATGCGCCCGCACGGGAAGCGGGCGCGCGGAACAGCGACCCACGGCACGCCGACCTACGGCACGCCGACCTACGGAATACGCCTGCACGGCACGCGCACGCACGAAAGCCGACCCGCGGGATGCGCCCGCACGGGAAGCGGGCGCACGGAACACCGACCCACGGCACGCCGACCTACGGAATACGCCTGCACGGCACGCGCACGCACGCACGCACGCACGAAAGCCGACCCGCGGGATACCCCCGCACGGGAAGCGGACGCACGGAACACCGACCCACGAAACGCCGACCCACGAAACGCCCGCCCACGGAATGCGCCCGCACAGGACGCGGGCGCACAGGAAGTGGGCGCGCAAGATACGCACGCACGGCACCCGCACGCACGAAACGCCGACCCACGGCACGCGCACATGCGGGTCACCTACGCACGAACGCCGACCCACGTCGTACGCCCGCACGCCACGCGCACGCGCGGGGCACCGACGCAGGGCACCGACACCGGAACACACCCCCGCCGGACCCGGCCGGCGAGCCCTCGCGAAGGTGGCACCCGCAGCCTCAGCAAGGCTTTTTGGCATATGCCAGTCGGGCAAGATACTCCTCCCCGCTCCCTCCTGTCCCGGATTCCGGCAACTCTCGGGAACGGGGTGCTCACCACCAGTAAATGTTGGTGGCATGAGCAGCACACGGAACCCGGCAAGCAGCTCCCCCCACGGACCCGGCCGCCCGTTGCCCGACCGGTTCGACGTCTGCGGTGTCACCTCGGAGGGCGCCGCCTGGCTCGCCTCGGCAGGAACGTATCCGCGCAGCACGCTCGCCCTCTGGGAGGACCGGCCCGGCGCTCCGGTCGTCCTGCCCTGCGGTACCGCCTTCGACGTAGTCAGCGCCCCCGCGATGTTCGGCCGGCGGATGCTCGACCGCCTGTGGGACGAGGGCCCGGGCTCGGGCCCGGTCGCGGCGTACCGGGGCCGGATGCTGCTGTTCGCCGCCTCCGGCACCGCCCAGCGGCTCCCCTCGCTCCTGGAGTGGGAGGAGTGGGGCACCCGCGACACCGGGGGTCACGGCCGCGGCAGCGCGGTCCCGCCGCTGCTCTGCCACGGCACGGGCGACGCCGTGACCGTCCCCGCGCCGAACCCGGGCGACAGCGGCCCCGACCTGGGCTCCGCCCGCCTCGACTCCCGCTGGCTCGTCGCCCCCGACACCCGCCACCCCTGGCTCCCCGGCCCCGAAATCCTGCTCTGGGCGGCCGTACGGGCGGCGCGCGCCACCGCCTCCGCCGCCGTGCGGATATCGATTTTTCCTGAGTCCGATCAGGATGCTAAGGTCTACGACGTCAGCAGGCGCCGCTAGCTCAGTTGGTTAGAGCAGCTGACTCTTAATCAGCGGGTCCGGGGTTCGAGTCCCTGGCGGCGCACAGACGGTGAGAAGCCCCTCGCGAGAGCGAGGGGCTTCTTGCGTACCCGGCGCGTGCGGGGTGCGGTGCCCCCGCGGTCCTTACGCAGACGGCGTGATCTCCACCGTCCAGGCCCCCGAAGCCGTCCGGTCCTGCACCTCGACGCGGACGTTCTCGCCCGGCACCGTGAAGCTCTCGCCGAGTGCCACGGGGGCGTCCGCGAGGGGCGGGTAGACCGAGTCCTCCCAGCAGGCCTCGGTGCGCGGGTGGGCGTCCACGACCTCGATCGGGCCGCCGCCGGACGCGGCCCCGCCACGGACGCGGTAGACGAGGACGCCCTGTGTGCACGCCGAGTCGTCGTTGCCCGCCGAGCCGCGCGCCTCGAAGGCGAGCGCGCTGTCGGAACCGGTGGGCACGACCGCCAGCTTGGTGCCGCGCCCGGAGCCGAAGGCCGGGGCCCCCGAGCCCAGCGGCGGCGACCCCGCCGCCCGCGGCACCCCGGCGGACGCCACCGCGGCCGCGGCCGGCCCCGCGCCGAGCGGCTCCAGAGTCAGCCGTGTACTGCGCGGGCCCCGCACGCACATCACCTGGCGCGGTTCCAGCCAGCCCAGCTTCCACTTGTGCCAGGCAAAGAGGTCGGGGGCGAGCCCGAACTGGCTGCCCATGAGATCCCAGTCGCCGACGTACGTGTCCCAGTCGCCCTTGCCGTCGACGGGCCGGTGATAGAGGTCGGGGAGGTCGAAGACGTGGCCCGTCTCGTGAGCGAGGACGAGACGGTCCGGCGGATGCTTCTCGAAGACCGTGACGACCCGGCGGATGTCCCTGCCGTCGGCCCGCAGCGGGGTGTCGAGATTGACGACCTTCGTCGCGTCCGAGTCGACACCCGGCGCGTCCGGATCGGCGACGAAGTAGACGATGTCGTAGCGCGAGAAGTCGACCTGCCGATCGGACGCGGCGAGCGCGTCGCGCAGGTACGCGGAGCGGCGCGCGGCGTTCCAGTCGCGCTGTATGGCGTACGACGTGGAGGAGTGCGGCATCCGGATCCAGTCACGCTGCGGGTGCGGGCGCAGGGTGAACTTGCCGTAGGAGGCGCGTTCGAAGAAGCGGCTGGTCGACGGGAAGTAATCGGCGGTCAGCTCGGCGGGGGTGGTGCGCGGCTCGGAGTCCGGGAAGGACAGGAAGACCATCACCGCGTCGAGAGCGCGGGTGGGGCGCGGATAGGCGGCGTTCCAGGTGTCGAGGCCCTCCGAGTGGTGGGCCTCGGTCCGCTTCAGCGCGCACGGGGCCGCTCGGGGTTCGGCGAGCGCCGGGCCTGTCACGAGGGAGGTCGCGGCCAGTGCTGTCATCGAGGTGAACACCGCCGCGGTACTGCGCCAGCGGGGCGCCCCGTCACGGGCGAGGGCCCGTAGGGCCTCACGGGTGAGCCCCTTCAGGGGGAGCGGACGCGGCACGTCGACCTCCGGATGCGGATTTCGGGATACCGCACCCAGCCTGGGCGGGATTGTGACACTTCGCCCTGTTTATCTGCACCAGAAGAGTGAGGGGGTACCCGAGGCCGACACCCCGAACACTCACGGAACGTCACATGCGGTCGGCGGGGGAAGGATCCGGTCCAGATCCAGGCAGAAACGATCTGTCAGAAGGGGTGGTTGTTCCGGGACACTGGACAGTGGCTGGAAGGCCCCGAGACCAGCCTCTATGATCGGCACACTTTCCTGCACGGACACGGCTTGTGCGGCCGTCCATCACTGGCCGACCGCCGCAACGAGACCCATACGAAGAACGAGTGCACTGCGGGAGCGAGCGGTGAGCGGAACGTCCGAAGGGCCGGCGCCCGCGGCAGACCTCGTCCGGCCGGCCGTCACAGAGCGTCA
The DNA here is from genome assembly GCF_052543295.1 of Streptomyces sp. SAS_270. NCBI lineage: Bacteria > Bacillati > Actinomycetota > Actinomycetes > Kitasatosporales > Streptomycetaceae > Streptomyces > Streptomyces sp. SAS_270. The sequence goes on along the minus strand of NZ_JBMNDS010000007.1, from coordinate 12,190 downwards.
CATCGATGCATCTCCTTGCGACACACCACCTCGTAGCGACGCACCACCCCGTACGGGTACAACGCCCCGTACGGACGCAACGCCCCTGATGGACCCCACGCCTCTGACGGGTACCTCACCCCTCACGGGCACGTCACCGGGTACGGGCGCAGCACCGCCCACGGATGCGGCGCACCCTGCTGAGGTGCCGCCCCGCACCTTCCGGGCCGCGTTCGCCGCGGCCCCTCTCGCGATGGCGTTCGTCGACCGCGAGGGCCTGGTCGTCACGGCGAACGAGGCGCTGGGCTCACTGCTCGGCACCGGATCCGACGGTCTCACCGGGCGGATCGCCGCCGACCTGGTCGACCTGGCGACGGACGCCCGTACCTGGCACGCGTACCGCGAGGTGCTGCGCGGCCGCCAGGCAAGGCTGCGCTGCACACGCCGCCTCAAGCACCCCGACGGGCACTCGCTCTGGGTACAGGTGACGATCGCGCCGCTGCCCCCCGAGGAGCAGGGGGTGCTGCTGTCGGTCGCCGACATCAGTGCCCGGCGTGAACTCCAGGCGCGACTGCGGCACTTGCAGATGCACGATCCGGTGACCCGGCTGCCCAACCGGACGCTGTTCTTCGAGCGACTTTCGGCCGCGCTGGAGGCGGAGGCGTACGAGGAGGGCGGCACCGGCCGGATCGGGCTCTGCTATCTGGACCTGGACGGGTTCAAGGCGGTCAACGACACGCTCGGCCATCGCATCGGCGACCGGCTGCTCGCGGCCGTCGCCGAACGCCTGACGCGCTGTGCCGACGAGGCGGGATACGCCAGAGCGGCCACCCCGCTGGTCGCCAGACTCGGCGGGGACGAGTTCGCGCTCCTTGTCGAGGACTCCACCGGCACCGACCAGTTGGCGGACCTCGCGGAGTCCGTCCTCAAGTCCCTGCAGGTCCCCTTCGACCTCTCGGGGCAGCGGCTCTCCCTGTCCGCGTCGATCGGAGTCGTCGAGCGCCGCGCCGCCGGGACCACCGCGACGGGCCTGATGCAGGCCGCGGACACGACGCTGTACTGGGCGAAGGCCGACGGCAAGGGCCGCTGGACCCTCTTCGACCCGGAGCGCAACGCCCACCGCATGACCCGCCAGGCCCTGGCCTCCACACTCCGCGCGGCGATCGACCGCGGTGAATTCACGCTGGAGTACCAGCCGTTGGTGGGCATGGCGGACGGTGGCGTCCGCGGAGTCGAGGCCCTGGTGCGCTGGAACCACCCGCAGTTCGGGATGCTCACGCCGAATCGGTTCATCGGACTGGCCGAGGAGGACGGCTCGATCGTGCAGCTCGGCCGCTGGGTGCTGGCCACCGCCTGCCGGCAGGCACGCCGCTGGCAGTTGGACCACCCGGACGCCGCGCCGATCTTCGTGAGCGTCAACGTGGCGGTGCGCCAGGTGTGGGACTCCGACCTGGTCGCGGACGTCGCGGAGACCCTCGCGGAGACCGGACTCGCCCCGGGGCTCCTGCAGTTGGAGCTCACCGAGTCGGCCGTGATGGGCTCGGCGGGCCGACCGCTGCAGGCCCTTCAGGCCCTCAGCGACATGGGCGTCGGCATCGCCATCGACGACTTCGGCACCGGCTACTCGAACCTGGCCTACCTCAGCCGCCTTCCGGTGTCGGTCCTGAAACTGGACGGCTCCTTCGTCCGCGGCTTCCAGTACGAGACCACCGGGAAGCACGACGGCGCGTCCGGCAATCCCAACCCCGCGGACGAGGTCATCGTCGAGGCCCTCATCCAGCTCGCCCACCGTCTGGGCCTGACCGTCACCGCCGAATGCGTGGAGACCGCCTCGCAGGCCACCCGGCTGCGCGGCATCGGCTGCGACACCGGCCAGGGCTGGCTGTACTCGCGGCCGGTGGCGCCGGATCGTATCTCCGCACTACTGCAGGCCGAGGCCCCCGGTCAGGCCTGACCGGGCAACCCGTAGGCGTCCGCGATGAGTTCGTAGGAGCGCAGGCGTACGTCGCCGCTGTGGGCGTTGCCCGTGATCATCAACTCGTCGGCTCCGGTGCGCTTTTGCAGGTCGTCGAGGCCGGAGCGGACCTCGTCGGGGGTGCCGTGGATGACATTGGTGTTCCAGGAGTCGACGAACTCCCGCTCCATCGGGCTGAATTCGTACGCCTCCGCCTCCTCCGGGGTGGGGACCAGACCCGGGCGGCCGGTGCGCAGGCGGACCATGTTGAGGGCGGCGGCCAGCACCTGGCGGCGGGCCTCCTTCTCGTCGTCCGTGGCGAGGGCGGAGACGCCGATCAGGGCGTAGGGAGCGGCGAGCACGGCCGAGGGGCGGAAGGACTCGCGGTAGAGGTCCAGCGCCGGGATGGTGTTCTGCGCCGAGAAGTGGTGCGCGAAGGCGAACGGGAGGCCGAGCATGCCGGCCAGACGGGCGCTGAAACCGGAGGAGCCGAGGAGCCAGATCGGGGGGCGGTGCGGGGACTGGACGCCACCGGGGGACGTGGACTGGATCGGGCCGGGGACCGCGTGGATGCGGGCGTAGGGGTGGCCGGAGGGGAAGTCGTCGTCCAGGAAGCGGGTCAGTTCCGCGAGCTGCTCGGGGAAGTCGTCCGCGCCTTCGTTGAGGCGTTCCGTGCGGCGGAGGGCCGCGGCCGTGGCGCCGTCCGTGCCGGGGGCCCGGCCGAGGCCGAGGTCCACCCGGCCCGGAGCCATGGCCTCCAGCGTGCCGAACTGTTCCGCGATGACGAGCGGGGCATGGTTGGGGAGCATGACGCCGCCCGAGCCGAGCCGGATGCGGGTGGTGTGGGCGGCCAGGTGGGCGAGGATCACGGCGGGCGACGAGGACGCCACGCCCGGCATGGAGTGGTGTTCGGCCACCCAGTAGCGGTGGAAGCCGCGGGATTCCGCGAGGCGGGAGATCTTCACGCTGGTGGCGAGGGCGTCGGTCGCGGTGCGGCCTGCGCCCACCGTGACGAGGTCCAGTACGGAGAGGGGTACCGGGGCGGTGCCCTGTGCCGTGCCTCGGATGTCGTCCGTTTCGTCCACTGCCGCCACGGGGGTTCCTCCTGATGGTGTACGTCGCGCTGTCCGCGGCGTACTAACAGGGGACTGTCCCCGGTTATTCCCGGCCTTCTTTCGCCCCCTCCGCCCCGTACTCGGGGGCTCCGCCCCCGAACCCCCGCTCCTCGAACGCCGGAGGGGCTGGATACAGCCCGTCCGGCGTTTGAGGACGAGCGCGTCCCCCTCACACCTGCACGAGCGGCTCCTTCGTGAAGAGTGACCCCAGTTCCGGGGCGTTCACGCGGCGGTCGGTCAGGCGGAGGGCTTCCCAGACCGTCACCTGGTTGGCGGTGAGGACGGGTTTGCCGAGGGTGGATTCGAGGAGGGGGAGGTGGGAGGCGGTGTGGAGGGCGGTGTCGGGGAGGAGGACCACGTCCGCGTCGGGCCGGTCGGCCTCCCGGGCGAGGGCGAGCACCTCGGCCTCGCCCCACGTGCCGACCTCCGCCGCCGTCACGATCCCGGCCCCGCGCACGGCCACCACCTCCGTACCGGCGTCCTTCAGAAACGTGGCGAAGAGCGCGGCCACGTCCTCCGGATAGGTCGCGCCGACCGCGACACGCCCCGCGCCGATCTCCCGTACCGCGTGGGCGAAGGCGAAGGACGTGGAGGAGGCGGGCAGGCCCGCCCTGCGGGCGAGCGCGCGGACCTGGTCGTGGGCGCCGTTCCAGCCGTGGACGAAGCTGCCGCTGGTGCACGCCCACACCACTGCCTCGGCGCCGGAGAGCCGCAGTTCCTCGACGCCCGCGGCGAGGCGGTCCTCCGCTCCCATCTCCAGCAGCGCGTCCACGCGGTGGGCGTCCTCGCCGATGTCCGTGTGCACCACGGCCAGCCGGATGTCGCTGCCCAGCAGCTGCTCCATGCGCGGGTAGTCGTCCTCGCCCGAGTGTCCGGGGTAGAGGAATCCGAGTGCGGTCATGCCCAACCTTCCTGTTCTTCCGGCAGTACGGGCCCCTGCCGGGCGGCCCGATCGACGAGCCGCTGATACGGCCCCACGGCTCGGGTACCCAGATGGCGCAAGGCGGCCCACATCGTCACCTGGTTGGCCGAGAGAACCGGGATGCGCAGTTCCGCCTCCAGCTGGGGGATGACGTCGTACGTCGGAAGGTTGGTGCAGCTGATGAAGAGGGCGTCCGCCGGACCGGGGACCTCGGACACCGCCTGGCGTGCCATGTCGACCACATCGCGGTAGGGGACCTTCCAGATGTGCCGGGTCAGGCCCAGCGAGGTGCGGCCGGTGACGGTGACGCCCGCCTCGGCGAGGTACTCCTCCAGGGACTGGGTGACCGAGACCGTGTACGGCGTGACCAGCGCGATCCGGCGGGCGCCCAGCTCGTCCAGCGCTTCGAGCAGCGCCCCGGAGGTGGTGACCGAGGGGACGGCGCCGGCCCGGGTCATCGCCTCGCACATCGCCCGCTCGCCCGCGACCCCGCCGACGAAACTGCCCGAGGTGCACGCGTACGCGACGACCTCGGGCCCGACGGCGGTCAGCGCGCGCACCGCGTCCCCCAGCGTCTCGTGCTCGGAGACCAGCCGGGCCAGGTCGAGACTGACCTCGACGGGCACGAACGGGGTGCGCGTGAGGTGCAGCGACACGTCGTCCGGGGTCCAGCGCCACAGTTCGCGGTCGAGGGCGAAGTCGAAAGGGGCGACGACTCCGACAGCGCGTTGCGCGGCCGGTCCGCCGAGAAAGGAGACGTCCATGTCAGCCACCGGCCTCACGACGGGAAACGGGTGAGCAACGGACCCGATGCGGGCCCGTGTTGACGAAGGTAGGTTCGGGTGCGAGCGTGGTCAATCCGCGCATCTCAGACGGTTCCGACCACCTTCGCGCACGAAGGAGCGCCGCCTACACCCCCGGAGAACACCCTCCGGTGAACAAGCCCGGAGAACCCAGAAAAGCGGACCCGCATTGCGAAACAGTTTCCCGGACATGTCCGACACGACCCTGCTCGTCCTGGACGCCGAGCCGCCGCCCCGCCTGGGCCGGCTCACCGGGCGGGTACGGATCGAGCACGCCGACGAGTCGACGCTGGCCGCGCGGCTGCCGGGCGCCGACGTGCTGCTCGTGTGGGACTTCGCCTCGCACGCCGTGCGCCGGGCCTGGCCGGGCGAGGGACCGCGGCCGCGCTGGGTGCACACGGCGAGCGCGGGCGTGGACCATCTGATGTGTCCCGAAATGGCGGCGTCCGACACGGTGGTGACCAACGCGCGGGGCATCTTCGACCAGCCGATCGCCGAGTACGTCGCCGCCCTGGTCCTCGCGATGGCCAAGGATCTGCCGAGCACATGGGAGCTGCAGCGCAGCCACGTGTGGCGCCACCGCGAGTCGCAGCGGGTCTCCGGCACGCGCGCCTGCGTGGTGGGCTCGGGGCCGATCGGGCGGGCGATCCAGAAGAACCTGAAGGCCCTGGGGATCACGACCGCGCTGGTGGGGCGCACCCCGCGCACCGGTATCCACGGTCCGGCCGACCTCGACCGGCTGATGGCCCGCGCCGACTGGGTGGTGTCGGCGGCACCGCTCACGCCGGACACGTACGGCATGTTCGACGCGCGGCGCTTCGGGATGATGCAGCCCTCGGCGCGCTTCGTCAACGTCGGACGCGGGCAGCTCGTCGTGCAGGACGCACTCGTGGAGGCGCTGTCGAAGCGGTGGATCGCGGGGGCGGCCCTGGATGTCTTCGACCGTGAACCGCTGGGCCCCGAGAGCCCGTTGTGGGAGGTGCCGGGGCTGATCGTGTCGCCGCACATGAGCGGGGACACGGTCGGCTGGCGCGACGAACTCGGCATGCAGTTCGTGGAGTTGTACGAGCGCTGGGCGGCGGGCCTGCCGCTGCCGAACGTGGTCGACAAGCAGCGCGGGTACGTACCCGGGCATTGAAGCACGCGCCGGAACACCGAAGTCGCAGCGAACTCCCCATGGCTGGAGGGCGGATGACGGAACTCACCGAGCTCACCGCGGTACAACTGGTCGACGGCTACCGCAAGGGCGAATTCAGCCCCGTGGACGCGACCCGCGCGGCCCTGCGGCGGGCGCAGGAGGTCCAGCCCGCCGTGAACGCCTTCGTGCGGCTGTTCGCGGACGAAGCCCTCGCGGGGGCGGCCGAGTCGGCGGACCGCTGGCGGCGCGGCGAGCCGGCGGGCCTGCTGGACGGGGTCCCCGTCACGGTGAAGGACATCCTGCTGCTGCGCGGCGCCCCGACCCTGCGCGGCTCCGAAACCATTGATCCGCAGGGCAGTTGGGACGAGGACGCCCCGTCCGTGGCCCGGCTGCGCGAGCACGGCGCCGTCTTCCTGGGCAAGACGACGACACCCGAGTTCGGCTGGAAGGGCGTCACGGACTCACCGCAGTCGGGCGTGACCCGCAATCCGTACGACGTCACGCGCACGGCGGGCGGCTCCAGCGGTGGCAGCGCCGCGGCGGTGGCGCTGGGCGCGGGCCCGCTTTCCCTGGGCACGGACGGCGGGGGCAGTGTGCGCATCCCGGCCGCCTTCTGCGGGATCTTCGCGCTGAAGCCGACGTACGGGAGGGTGCCGCTGTATCCGGCGAGCGCGTTCGGGACGCTCTCGCACGTGGGCCCGATGACGCGGGACGCGGCCGACGCGGCGCTGATGCTGGACGTGATCAGCGGGGCCGACGCGCGCGACTGGTCGGGGCTCGGGCCGGTCGGCGGGTCGTTCACGGACGCGCTGGACGGCGGGGTGCAGGGGCTGCGGGTCGCGTACTCGCCCTCGCTCGGCGGTCAGGTCGCGGTCCGCCCGGCCGTCGCGGCGGCGGTGCGGCGGGCGGTGGAGCGGCTCGCAGGGCTCGGCGCGCACGTCACGGAGGTCGACCCCGACCTGACCGATCCGGTCGAGGCATTCCATGTGCTCTGGTTCAGCGGGGCGGCCCGTGTGACCCAGCGTCTCGGACCGCACCAGCGGGAGCTGCTCGATCCGGGCCTGCGGGAGATCTGCGGCCTCGGCGCCCGGTTCAGCGCGCTGGACTACCTCGCGGCGGTGGACGTCCGCATGGAGTTGGGGCGGCGGATGGGCCGCTTCCACTCCTCGCACGACCTGCTGGTCACGCCGACGCTGCCACTCACCGCGTTCGAGGCGGGTGCGGAGGTCCCGGCGGGCTCCGGCCACCGGCGCTGGACGGGCTGGACGCCGTTCACGTACCCCTTCAACATGACCCAGCAGCCCGCGGCGACCGTGCCGGTCGGGGTGGACGGGGACGGGCTGCCGGTGGGGCTGCAGATCGTGGCCGCCCGGCACCGCGACGACCTCGTGCTGCGCGCGGCGCACGCGCTCTTCGAAGCGGGAGCCGCCGGAACGGGGACGGTCCCTCCCGCGCCTACGCCCGCCGGAAGCTGAGCGTCTCCCCCAGCGCTCCCGACCGCCACAGGTCGTTGCAGGCCTCGGCCATCGCGTCGAGGCCGTCGACCACCTGGCCCCAGACGATCCCCGGCACCCAGCCCACGTCGCCGTTGAGCAGCAGGTTGTTGCGTTCGTAGAAGAGCGCGAGGTCGACGACGGTGCTGCCGGGGCGCACCTCGGCGTCGTAGCCGTACGCCTTCGTCCCCAGCTCGGCACCCGCGAAGGAGAAATAACAGAGATCTCCCGGGATCGGGGTAACTGTCGGATTTTCCAGCGGTGGCTCCGATTTCACGAAAGGCGGGAAAAGGGCGTAGATCTCATTGCGTGCGTACTTCGCGTGGTAGACGTCGCTGCCGAGCGGCAGGGCATTCCAGACCGCGGCGCAGGTGATCGGCGCCCGGTCGTCGAGCAGCTTCGCCGTGCAGTGGATTCCCCGCTTGACCAGCGAGACTTCGATGTAGCGATCAGCCATGCGTTCCATGGTCCCGCGCCGGTCAAGAGCGCCCCCGGTTCATCCGGGGCTGAAACCGGTCTGCATAACTCGGATGGTCCCGGGTAGCCGCGCGCCCATGGCTCCACCACATGGCAATCGCACAGAGAAACCCGGAACCACCCGCCGGTCGCTGCTCGCGGGGGTGGCGGCGCTCGGCGCGCTGGGGGCGGCCGGCTGCAGCCGGGTGGCCTCGGCGTCCGGCGTGGAGGGCGGTGATCTGCTCGACCGGCTGAAGGCACAGGGTGTCGTACGGCTCGGTATCGCAGGCGAGATCCCCTTCGGGTACATCGACAAGAACGGCGAACTGACCGGTGAGGCGCCGGAACTCGCGAGGGCTGTCTTCAAACGGCTCGGGGTGGACAAGGTCCAGCCCGTGCCGACCGAGTTCGGCTCGCTCATTCCTGGGCTCAATTCACAGCAGTTCGACGTCGTGGCCGCCGGTATGTACGTCAATGCGGACCGCTGCAAGCAGGTCATATTCGCCGATCCGGACTACCAGATGCTGGACGCCTTCATCGTCCGCAAGGGCAACCCGAAGGGCCTGCACAACTACCGCGACGTCGTGGAGAAGAAGGCGAAGTTCGCCACCGGCACGGGATACGCGGAAATCCAGTACGCGGTCGATGCCGGGTACAAGGAGAGCGACATCCTGATCGTCCCGGACCAGGTGGCCGGGCTGAACGCCGTGGAGGCCGGACGCGTCGACGTCTTCGCCGGTACGGCGCTGACCACCCGTGCGGTCGTCAAGAAGTCCTCCAAGACCGAGTCGACCGCGGCCTTCGCGCCGCTCGTCGACGGGAAGAAGCATGTCGACGGGGGCGCGTTCGCGTTCCGGCCGACCGAGACGACGCTGCGGGACGCCTTCAACGTGGAGTTGCGGAAGCTGAAGAAGAGCGGCGAGCTGTTCCGCATCCTCCGGCCCTTCGGCTTCACCAAGGCGGAGATGACCGATCTGACCGCGAAGGAGCTGTGCGGCGGATGACCTCGGGACTCTGGGAACTCGTACTGAAGGGGATCTGGGTCACCGTCCAGCTGCTGATCTTCAGCGCGCTGCTGGCCGGTGCCGTCTCCTTCGCGGTGGGGATCGCGCGCACCTCGCGACTGTGGATCGTCCGCTTCCTCGCGGGCTTCTACACCGAGGTGTTCCGCGGCACCTCCGCGCTGATCATGATCTTCTGGGTGTACTTCGTGCTGCCCCCGGCCTTCGGCTGGCAGCTCGTCCCGATGTGGGCGGGCACCCTCGCACTCGGCCTCACCTACGGGGCGTACGGCTCCGAAGTGGTGCGCGGCGCGCTGAACGCCGTCGACCCCGCCCAGCGCGAGGGCGGTATCGCGCTCAGCTTCACGCCCTGGCAGCGGATGCGGCTGGTCCTGCTGCCGCAGGCGGTGCCGGAGATGATCCCCTCCTTCTCGAACCTGCTGATCGAGCTGCTCAAGGGCACCGCCCTGGTCTCCGTCATGGGCATGGGCGATCTGGCGTTCAGCGCCAACCTGGTGCGGCTCGCGTTGCAGCAGAGCGCGGAGATCTACACGTACGTCCTGCTGATCTACTTCGTGATCGCCTTCCTGCTCACCCGGGTCATGCGCGGTCTGGAGAAACGGCTGAAGGCCGGGGTCGGCAAGCAGCCGGAGGGCGACCGGTCCAAGCTCGCGCTGCGCCGTGAGATGGCGGACGCCTCCGCCGGCGGCGGCACCGGAGTAGGAGGTGTCCGATGAAGTGGGACTGGAGCGCGGTCGGCGATTTCATGCCGCACTTCTGGGACGGACTGCTGGTCACCCTGCAGGCGCTGGCCCTCGGCTCGGTGATCTCCTTCGCCCTCGGGCTGGTGTGGGCGCTGCTGATGCGGGTGCCCACGCGCTGGGTGCGCTGGCCGGTCGGGGTGGTCACGGAGTTCATCCGGAACACGCCCCTGCTGGTGCAGTTGTTCTTCCTCTTCTACGTGCTGCCCGAGTGGAACTTCACGTTCTCCGCGCTGACCACCGGGGTCGTCGCGATCGGACTGCACTACTCGACGTACACGATGCAGGTCTACCGGGCCGGTATCGAGGGCGTGCCCGCCGGCCAGTGGGAAGCGGCCACGGCGCTCAACCTGCCGCTGCGGCGCACCTGGACGGCGGTGATCCTCCCGCAGGCGATCCGCCGGGTGGTGCCCGCACTCGGCAACTACGTCATCTCGATGCTCAAGGACACGCCCCTGCTCATGGTGATCACCGTCCTGGACATGCTCGGCGAGGCACGGCTGTACTCGCAGCAGCACTTCCAGTTCACGGAACCGCTCACCGTCATCGGCGTGGCCTTCATCCTCATCGCCTATCCGGCTTCCCTCCTCATGCGAGCCCTGGAGCGACGTCTTGTCCGCTGACACCAATCCCGTGAAGGACCTTGCCAACCCGAAGGTGGACGGCAGCGAGCTGATCCGCTTCGACAAGGTCACCAAGCGCTTCGGGGGCAACACCGTCCTCGACGGGCTCGACTTCTCCGTCGAGTCCGGTAAGCACGTCACCCTGATCGGCCCCTCCGGCTCCGGGAAGACGACGATCCTGCGGCTGCTGATGACGCTGGCCAAGCCCGAGGAGGGAACGATCACGGTCGCCGGGGACCAGCTCTTCCCCGCCCCGGAGAAGCAGATCCGGGAGGTCCGCAAGAAGATCGGGATGGTCTTCCAGCAGTTCAACCTGTTCCCGAACATGAAGGTGCTGCGCAACATCACCGAGGCGCCGGTCACCGTCCTCGGCCTGTCCAAGGACGAGGCCGAGCAGCGGGCCCGCGAGCTGCTCGACCTCGTGGGGCTCGCGGACAAGTGCGATGCCTATCCGACCCAGCTGTCCGGCGGGCAGCAGCAGCGAGTCGCGATAGCGCGGGCGCTGGCGATGCGGCCGCAGGTGCTGCTCCTGGACGAGGTGACGTCGGCACTCGACCCGGAGCTGGTCGCGGGCGTCCTCGACGTACTCCGTGACATCGCCCGCACCACCGACATCACCATGCTCTGCGTGACGCACGAGATGGGCTTCGCCCGGGACATCTCGGACCAGGTCCTGATGTTCGACGCCGGCCATGTCATCGAATCCGGTCCGCCGGAGAAGATCTTCGGCGAACCGGAGCACGACCGGACCCGTGAGTTCCTGAGCGCGGTGCTGACCTGACGACAGCGCGATGACGGCCCGAAGCACTGGGTCATGACGCTGGCATATGCCATGGTGGCGCGTTCCTGCTGAGAGAGCCGGAACGCGCCATCTTTCTCGCCAACAACCCCTCACAGCAACCGTCTTGGCGGTTATCGTGGACGAAGCCCAGCTGTCCGGCTGCATGTATCTGTAAAGCCCGGCCACATAGCGCAGGGGGAACCGTGGCGCTCAAGCACGAGCCGACCGCGCCCTACCACTCGGCCCAGGATGCCCTGCGCGTCCTGGAAACGGTGGCGCGGCACTCAACCGGCATCACCGACATCGAGCTCGCCCGCCACACCGGCCTCGGCACGGAGCGGCTGACCACGCTCCTGCGGATGCTGCGGCGAGAGGGTTACGTCGAGCAGATCACCGACGGTGCGTACGTCAGCGGCACCGCACTCAAGCGACTGACCTCGACGCACGGCCGCGACCAGGCCCTGCGCGACAAACTCCAGCAGACCATCGACCGGCTGCGCGACTCGGTCGGCGCCGCCATCTACCTCAGCCGCTACATCGACGGCGAGGTGCACATCACCCAGTGCGCCACCGGACCCGCGACGCCGGCCGTCCACGAATGGGTCGACTTCCGCTCCGCCGCCCACGCCAGCGCGCTCGGCAAGAGCCTGCTCGGCCAGCTCGACCTCAACGCCCGCCGCGATCACCTCTCCCGGCACAAGATGGCCCGCCTCACCTCGCGCACCATCACCAACGAGCGCCAGCTCCTGTCCCGGCTCGACGCCCAGCCGCCCACGGTGCCGGTGCTCGATCTCCAGGAGTACGCGATCGGCACGGTCTGCGCGGCCGTCCCGATCACAGCCGGCTCCGCCGTCGGCTGCCTCGCCCTGTCCCTGCCGGTGGAACACGCCCACCGCCTCCGCCGAGCGGCGGACACCCTGAACCGGGAGGCCGCGCCGGTACTGCTGTCGCTGGCGATCTAGAACCTGGTCCGGAGCACCCCTCCGGACCAGGTAGTATTTTCTTTGTCGCCGACCGCGAAAGCGGAAGGCGAGAGTCATGCGCCGCTAGCTCAGTTGGTTAGAGCAGCTGACTCTTAATCAGCGGGTCCGGGGTTCGAGTCCCTGGCGGCGCACGCTAGCGATAGCGAGGCATGTTCGCAGAAAGCGCGAACATGCCTCAGAT